>CAMLDK010000006.1 GCA_946478995.1 uncultured Candidatus Saccharibacteria bacterium
GAATTCCAAGAGATCATCAACCAGATGCAGAACCCGGCTAATGAAGATTTTTTTGTGATCAGCGGCAAGCACACATATAAGTCACAGCGGGCTTTGGCGCTAAATAAGCTGTCGGCGCATAAGGTAATAAACCGCGAGGAAGCGAGCAAAAATATAGCTAAGCCGGGCCTCGTGAATCTTGTACCATCTTCTCTGAGCGGACGGGGCGGACTCGGCAGAAATATTTCCATCAGGTAAAGTGTCTACTTCATACGTTGAGATTGAGGAACTGGGGAAAGTCAGGCTTTTTCGAAGGAAAGGTTTGAAGAATATGCGCATCAGCATCAGCCCGTTAGGGGAGGTTCGTTTAAGCATACCCTGGTATGTGCCGAAGTCTACCGGGCTTAAATATCTGAAATCAAAAAAGGATTGGATAAAAATACACACGGTAAAGATAAACACCGACTGGCTGGACGGACAGCGCCTGTACTCGGACTATCAACTTAGGATAGCCGGTCATTCAAAGAAAACGGTTCGGACTGCCCTGGAAGGCAAAACACTTAGGATTTACTTGCCGTCAACCTACAGTCCTGACCAGAAACGCCAGGCTATCAGCAAATACGTAAATAGATTTCTCAGAACGCAGGGTGAAAAGGTGTTGATTCCAAAGATTATGAGTTTAGCCGAACGGTCAGATTTCCAGCTTAGGGGAGTAGTGATTAAAAATCTAAAATCCAGGTGGGGAAGCTGCAACCATGAAAAGGTAGTAACCCTTAATTCTTCTTTATTAAAACTGCCGGAAGACCTAGTAGAATATGTAATGGTGCACGAGCTGGCCCATACCAGGTACCTCAATCACAGCAAAAGTTTCTGGAATGAGGTAGTATCCATATTACCGGACTATAAGGAACGCAGAAAATCACTGAAAGATTTCAATAGCGCCGGAATTCTCTAATATCGGCTATAATTAAGCATAAATGATTTAAGGAACATTAATGGATCCGGAAAAACTTTTTTTCTTAGACAAAAAAGTAGTAAAAGAAGACAGGACTGTCGGCCTGGTTTTTTCACTGGCGGTCGCAGGTCTGCTCGTACTGGTAGAGAGAGGGGTCATAGAGACTTATTCTTTCTCATATCCGGCGTTTTGGTTCGGGCTGGTCTTTTTCATCACCGTAGGGCTGGTCCAGTACTTCTGGAACCCTTATACGCTTAAAAAAGTATTGGCCTACAACTTTTCCTTCGCTATATGCGGAGCCATACTATCAATCTTTATAGTTGGATACTTGAACCCTATGGTTTTTCTGGCATGGCTGTATCTGATCACTGCGACCACTATCTACGTGCGGCACTTGGTCTGGTATGGCTTGTATGCGATATTTGCCGCCAGCGTAGCTATATGGACCATATCCGAGGCTGACTATATATCAGGCGGAGAGGTCGTGGGCATAATAGCTTCCACGGCTTTTGTGGGACTTATATGCTCGTTTGTTTCTTCGGTGTGGGACCTGTTCAAGCGCAGCCTGATCAACCTTAACACTACCCGTGTCAGCGAGAAGCTGGTATCGGAACGTTTGGGCAGTCTCATAAATAGCATGGTAGACGGCGTCGTTGCCACGGATAAAGAAGGCAGCATTGTCTTATATAACGGAGCGGCCTTGAACGTATTAGACCTAAATATTGACTTGCATGGAAAGACTTTTGCTGCTGCCGGCAAATTCGTAGATAAAAATAATCAGGACGTAGATATCGATAAATTTATCAGGGAGACCAAATCCCAAGTGGTTAATCGGGATTATAAGCTCAGGTATTCGGACGGCAGCCTGGTGAATCTGTATATGAGTGTCGCGCCGGTACACTTGGGCTTCGG
Source organism: uncultured Candidatus Saccharibacteria bacterium (assembly GCA_946478995.1). Next base: position 1,847 of record CAMLDK010000006.1, read on the forward strand.
CCATCAAGGCAGTGAAGGGTTTGTTATTTTATTCAGAGACATAACACGGGAAAAATCCCTTGAAGAGGAACGGGATGAATTCATCAGCGTAGTAAGCCATGAGCTTAGGACACCCATCGCCATTGCTGAAGGCGAAGTCGGCAACGCGGAGTATTTAGTAGAAAGAGCTGAAGGAGATCAAAAGACCAAAGACGCTCTCAAGCAGGCTCATGACCAGGTCCTGTTCTTAAGCAAGATGATAAATGATCTAGCTACTCTCTCCAGGGCCGAACGCGGGAAATTAAACTTGGAAGTAGAAGCGATAGATTGCCGTGAACTTATAGGCGAGCTGGATGTGGACTATAAGAACGAGGCTAAAGCCAAGGGTCTTGAGCTAATTATAAATCTGGCTGCGAACCTGGGCGAATTGCATTCCAGCAAGCTATACGTAAGGGAAATTTTACAAAACTTCATCACTAACGCTATCAAATATACGGAGAAGGGTTCGGTAACGGTTAAAGCCGAACCTTACGCCGACGGAGTATCGTTTGAAGTGATTGATACCGGCATCGGGATAAGCAAGGGCGACCAGGAAAAAGTCTTTGACAAATTCTTTAGAAGCGAGGATTACCGCACCCGCGCCAATAATGGAACGGGCCTGGGCTTATACGTCACCATGAAGCTAGCCAGGCTCATAAACGCCGAAATAAGCTTGGACAGCAAGCTGAATCAAGGCTCTACCTTTACCATAAAGATTCCGAATATCAATAAGTCCGGGAAATAACTTCTTGACTTTATGGAACAGAGAAGTTAGTATTGACATCACGACACCTACTCTTCTTATTTAGAGTAGGTTTTTAAATTAAGGAGAGAACCCGGCAGATGGCTAAGGCAAAAAGTCCGCGCATACGCAAAACGGAAACTTCCGGCAAGCCGGAAAAGGTAAAAAAAAGCCCAAAAAAACCTTCCAGCAGTAAAAGCAGGAGTAAAATTGCAGCACCTTTCGGCAAAGTCTTCGGAGTAATAGGCAGGGGGCTGAGAAAAATAGTACCAAAATTTTTGCGGGGAGCCTTCTCTGAGATACGCCAGGTAAGCTGGCCGAACAGGCAGGAAACAATCAAGTTGACATGGGCGGTTTTTGTTTTCGCTATCGTGTTTTCAATAATCGTAGCTGCGCTTGACTTGGTTTTGGACAAGATATTTAGATCAATAATATTAGGTTAAAGGATAGATATGGCAAAAAGATACGACGAGAACAAGCAATGGTACGCGATACACACCTATAGTGGTTACGAAGAGAAAGTTGCCGAAAGTATCCGCCAGCGCGCGGAGAGCCTGGATATGGCAGACAAGATTTTCAAGGTTTTAGTACCCAAGGAAAAAATGATCGAGATCAAGAACGGCAAACGGAAAGTCGTTGAGAAGCGTATTTTCCAAGGCTATGTGCTAGTACAGATGAAGTTAAGCGAGGATGCCTGGTATATAGTCAGGAATACCCCGAACGTCACCGGTTTCGTCGGCACGGGGATAGACCCGACACCTATAAGTGATGATGAGCTGGAGAAGATCAATAAGCGCATGGGTCTGGACCAGCCTAAGCACAAGATAGACTTAAAGGTCGGCGAAATCGTCAATATCGTAGACGGTCCGTTCAAAGGTTTTGACGGCGCGATCAACGAAGTAGATGAAACAAAAGGCAAGCTAAAGGTCCTGGTCAATATGTTTGGTCGTGAAACACCGGTCGAACTTGACACTTTACAGGTTAAGAAGGTTTAGGAGAAGTCATGGCAGAAGGAAAGAAGATAACAGCAAACTTAAAGATGAGAATACCGGCAGGCAAAGCAAGCGCTGCGCCGCCAGTTGGAAGCACGCTTGGACAGTACGGCGTGAATATGATGGATTTCATAAATCCGTTCAATGAAGCCACCAAGGATATGAAGGGCGTTCTGACTGCACACATATCAATTTATGAAGACCGCTCTATGGATTTCCGCGTAGTCTCAGCCGCCGTCGACGAGCAAATCCGTGAAAAACTAGGCATCCAGAAAGGCTCCGGCAAGCCTAATACCGAAAAGATCGATAAGAAGCTGAATCAGGCCGACCTTACGGCTATTGCCGAGAATAAGGCTAAAGACATGAACACGGATGATATAGAAGCCGTAAAAAAAATGGTCGCCGGAACGGCAAGAAGCATGGGCGTAGAAGTAGAATGAGCCCATTGGGAGCGCCATATAAGTCAGAAGGTGTTTCAACCGCAGAAGTGGGAGTGTTCGCCCACGCGCTCGAAACATCTGTTTTTGAAGGCTCGTCTTCGTCTTCAGGCGTTATGCGGGAAAGCGGACTTAGTTTGTTAAACGTAATGTCCGCAGCTATCAAATCGGGAGCCGCAGCCGGCTTAGACGAATTACTAGACGGTATTTCCTCCAAGCAAAGGCTGGCGGTAGGAAGAGTTATAGGCGATAGCGGGGTTGCCGGCAATGCTCCCACACAGAGACAGCGCTCTGAGGCGCAAGAAATCATCAAGTTACTAACAGAGTAAATAAATTAATATTTGTGGGAGGTGCAAACCGCTTGAACCACGAGGAGGAATAAATGGCAGAAGAAAAAATCAAAGAAGAGAAGGCTAAAGCTGAAGAGAAATCTGACGCAAAGGCCGATAGCCAGCCTAAAGAAGAGAAGAAAATTGCGGCCAAAGCCGGTAAACGCAGCGAAAAAGGCCTGGCCGAAACTAAAGAGAAAACAGAAAAGATAGAGAAGCAGAAAAGTGCCAGCGATGAAGAAAAGCCGGCCGATAAACCCAAGGCAGCCCAAAAACCGGCCCGCTCCAAGCTGGAGAGACGCGGTAAAAAATACAGGGACGCAGCCAAGGCCATAAACCAGTCCAAACAGTATTCAATCAAGGAAGCCTTGGATTTAGCGGTCAAAACATCCTCAACGAAGTTTGATTCTACGCTTGAGTTTCATGTCAGACTGAATGTCGACCCGAAACAAGCCGACCAGAACATAAGGGACAGCGTAATCCTACCGTCCGGTACAGGCAAAACCGTGCGTATAGCCGTATACTCTGACGACCAGAACGTAGAGAAGGCCAAAAAAGCCGGTGCCGATATAGCAGGAGCAGAAGATTTCCTGGCTGATCTTGATAAAGAAAAGATAGATTTTGATATCCTGATCGCTACCCCGAATGTCATGCAAAAATTAGCCAAATATGCCCGGTTGCTGGGCCCTAAAGGCCTGATGCCGAACCCTAAGAGCGGTACGGTTACTTCCGACGTAGAAAAAGCAATACAGCAAGCCAAGGCCGGCAAGGTTGAATACAGAGTTGATAGCTACGGGATAATCCATAGCCCGATCGGCAAAGCCAGCTTTGGTCCTGAAAAACTGCTAAAAAATGCCGAGGCGTTAGTTGCCAGCATCAAGCAGAACAAGCCGGCCAGCATAAAGGGCGCTTACGTCACTTCTATAGCAGTGTCATCTACGATGGGTCCTAGCATCAAAGTATTGACCTCTGAAATTTAAACTGCCGGATAATCAGTTTTTAGCTTCTTTATATCACCCTTCTTTATCAGGCTGGCTTCTTGTTTTTCGCGCTTCAGGCTGCTGACATCGACACCCTCGATGATGTCCTTTTCATGATAACGGCTCTTTCGTGCTTGAACGGCACCGGTAAGCTTCTCAAAAACTACCTGGCAGAAACGCTCGCCCGGATATAACCGTACCGTCTGGGACTGGGTATTGTTCCTGACGGGTATGACCAGTTGTCCGCTGTAGCCGCTGTCGATGATTCCTGTCTGGTCTACCGATATGCCCTTGCGGTTAGTCGATGAGCGCGGGTACATGACGGCCATAAGGTCTTTGGGCAGGGTTATCGATTCGAACGAAGACACTAGTATATGCTCACCGGGCAAAAGATCAAAAAACTGCCCTTTCTCCAGCTCTACTATGTCAAAATACTCCGGCTTATCCGAAGAGAAGTAGTCCATGTGCAGCTGTTCTCGGCCAGCCTGGGTAACCCGCCAAACCTTCGGTATTAGAAATGTATAACCAAGCCTTAGATCCAGCGAATGGGCCTGAAGCTGGAATCTATCGACGCCAGGATTGATCTTAACCTTGCCGGCTTTTAAATAGTCTAGTATGTCGTCTTTAGTCAGTATGGCCATTTCCAACCTTATAATGCATTAATATAGTATTGTCGTTCAGATGTTTAACCGATTCAAGCTCTAATCTTACGTCAAGTCTGGAATCAAACAGTTTTACCCCTTGCCCGAAGAGTAATGGCTCGATAGTCAGATAAATATCAGTGAGTGCGCCTGCGTTTAAAAACATTGAGTAGATGCTGCTTCCGCCGATGACTGCTACATCCTTATAGCCTTCTTGATTCAACCTTCTGACCAGATCTTTTGGCTTTTCAGTGGTTTTTTCAAAGGCTTCGCCTTCAACCTCGCCGCGGGTATAAACTATATGCCGCCGCCCGGGCAAAGGTTCTTTAAAGGTCCTATAGGTATTGCCCCCCATGATCATCACGCCGGATTCTTTGGTCATGTCCACGAAAAACTTTTTGTCTTCCGGGCTGGTCCAGTCTATATGCTGATGGTCGTTTCTGGCTATGAAACCGTCCGCTGTGACCGCCGCGATTATAAAGGTCTTCATAATACTATTTTAAGCCCCTTCATAGGTTGTCCGGGCCGGTATTGGCTCGATAAGTTGTCTGATATCTCCTCAACCAGGCTGATATCGGCTTTTTCGGCGCGTTCGAAAGAACTTTCCGGAAGTACAAGATTTATAGCTTTGCTTGAAGGTTTTCTCCCAATCATCTCTTCCGCGGCTTCGTAGTGAATGTCGTAAATATGGGCATTAGCTATGGTATGGGTGTAAATGCCGGGCTCTACGCCGAGCCTTTGCGCCAAAATACATTGCAGCAGCGCGAAGCCGGCAACATCATGAGGAAAGCCCAGAATCATATCGTTTGATCTTACGACATTCAATAAGTTCAGCCGTCCGCCTATTATATTGACGGTAAAGGTATACGGGCAGGGAACATTGCTTTTGCTAACCCCGCCAAGGCCGTCGCTTGCCGGATCCCAGGTTACTATAACCCCTTGGCGGCTGGATGGATCCTTGGATAGCAGGTCGACAAGCAGCTTTAGCTGGTCACGGCCGAAATGCCGCCGCCAGCGGTAGCCGTACGCTACGGTTACTACATCACCGGGATTAGTAAAATCATCCCAAATTTTCGTAAAGTTCCTTAAAAATATTTTAGGTTTTCGCGCGCCGCTGACAAACCATACCTGTTCGGCTACGAACAGTTTTATCGGGATCTTGCGCAGATTAAGGAGAGGAAAGCCGTCCTTGCCTATATCAAGGGAAAAAGTCAGGCCGGAAAGGGCGGCGGTCTCATGGGCGGTGCGCGAATTCACCTCCCTATGGCCCAGGTTTAAAATATCCTCAAGCAAAACCTTATACACCTTGTCAAACTTCGTCATCTAACCCGAATTATACTTAAAATATGTTAAAATGACTAGTGTAAATGAGCAAAAATACGATCAAATACCCTTACTTGCCAAAGGGTAGGAAAATTCAATATGTCAGCGCCGATAATGAGTTTATCCAGGCTGCCAAGGGGTTTGCCAAGGAGAACTCACTGGATGAAACAATGCCTACAGGTTCGGCGGTAGTATACAAGAGTGAAGTCATAGGACTTGGCGCGAACGGGAGCGATTATCACCGCAAACACGGCTGCGAACGGGTCAGACAAGGGATTCCCACAGGGCAAGGCTACGATCTATGCGAGGGCTGCCATCCTAAAAACCACAGCGAGCCGAAGGCTATAAGAAACGCGGTTGAAAGCCACCCGGAAGCTGATTTAACGAAGGCGGACCTGTACTTATGGGGACATTGGTGGGCCTGCGAACCTTGCTGGGAAGCGATCAAGCAGGCCGGCATAAAGGAAGTGTACTTGGTTGAAAACAGCCACGAGACCTTCAATAAATCCCATTCAGGAAATATTATCGGCAGGCAATTTGCCGGTAACTAGCGTATAATTTATTAATAACTGGTGGGCAGGCAGCTTAAACAAAGCTTAAAAGTATGAAAGATCAACCAGGAAGCCTAATAGTATTAGAAGGGACAGACGGGGCCGGCAAGTCTACCCAGTTTGATTTGCTCCGCCGTAAGCTGGAGCAGCTTGGATATCCGGTAGAGTCCATCTCATTTCCCCAGTATGACCAGGAATCCAGTATATTCGTGAGAAAGTATTTAGCCGGAGAGTTCGGGCCGAGCAAATCGGTCGGAGCTTATACCGCCTCTATGTTCTATGCTTTGGACAGGTATTTCGCGGCGGATAAACTGCGGGCGTGGCTGGCGGAAGGCAAAGTGGTCCTAGCTGATAGATATACGGGCTCAAACATGGCTCATCAAGGAGCTTTATTTGATAATGCCGAGCAGAGAAGAGGTTTTTTCTTATGGCTGGACCAGATGGAATTCGAAATGCTGAAAGTTCCCCGGCCGGATATCTCAATAGTTCTTAGGGTACCGCCGGAAATAGCGGCAGATAACATATCCGCCAGAGGCGAGGATAAGGATATGCTGGAAGCTACCGACGGTCATCTCAACCGGTCAATAGAGGTTTACGACAATTTATGCGACCTGTTTCCCAAAGATTTCAGAAGGATAGACTGCGCAAGAGGAGGCCGGTTACTGGAAAAAGACAAGATCAACCATCTCATATGGCAGGCGATAGAGCCTGTGCTGCCGGCCGGCGCAGCTAAAAAAAAAGACCCAGTACTAAATAATACCGAGCTGGAATCATATGTAACGAATCTGGATAAGGACGTTTATGCGGTTACGGACAAGCTTTCGTCGCAGACAACAGCCGCCGCCATGGCTAGGTTAAGCCGGAAATACGATGACCTAAGGAATATCTTAAGCGATGAATTCGTAGGTAAAGACGGAAATGACCAGAATCTTCTCAGAAGGATCATCAGCGAATACGGTGATGACTCCGTCCAGCAGCTGGCCGGCCAGCATATAGTCGTTGAAAACGCCAGCAACCTTTTGACGAAGAAGCTTGAAAAAGGCAGGCTGGGAGCATATCTGGAGCAATCTACAAGATATATTTATTACGATAAGAAAGACAAAAAAGGCCAGTACAGATATTACACGCCCCAAAGCCTCAGCGATGAGGTTGCTGCGCGTTATAGGAGATCCATGGACTATATCTTTGACCAGTATTCATCTGTCGTGCATCGGTTAACGGATCATGTAAGATCGCATACTTCCTATAAATCCGAAGGGGATCGGAGCGCCTGGCTATCTGCTACAAAAGCTTTGGCCTGCGATATATCGAGGTCTATGCTGCCGGTAAGCGCCAAATCAACCGTCGGCATGTATCTTTCCGCCCAATCTTTAGAGCATCTAGCCATCAAGCTGCTTGGCGACGAGACAGAAGAAGCCAAAAGGGTAGGGAGGGAGATTTTGGATGAAGCCAGGAAAGTTATCCCGGTCTTTTTGGAAAGGGCCGACAAGGAAGGCAGGGGGGCGGACACCACGCAATATCTGAATCGCACCAAAATAGCCGCCAGCCAAGCAGTCAAAAAATATATGGACAGCCAGTTCAGTATTGATATGGACCCTATGAACCTGGTGGATTATTGGCCGAAGAATGAGCTGGATACCGCAGCCGACATATGTTTTGAATTCAGTTCGCTGTCGCATGAAGAAATCAAATCCGAAACAGACAGGATGCCTATAGACCAAAAACGAGAAATTATCCTCAGCTATATAGGCGATCGGACCAACCGCCGCCAAAAGCCCGGCAGGGCACTGGAAAAAATCCATTACAGCTGGGATATATTGTGCGACTATGGAATTTTCCGGGATCTTGCGCGGCACAGGATCGTTGACGATATGGAGTGGCAGAATCTTTCACCGAGGTATGGCTACAGCATACCTGAAATAATTGACGAAGCCGGCTTAAGCGACAATTTCACAAGTGGTTTTGATGAAAGCCTGGAACTGTACAACTTTCTGCAAAAAGAAGGTTATACGGAAGAATCGCAATATGCGGTGCTTTTAGGCCATAGGATACGCTGGAAAGTCACCTTCAACGCCCGCGAAGCTTTCCATATATTAGAGCTTAGGACAAGCCCGCAGGGACACCCCGCCTACCGGAAGCTGGCTCAAGAAATGCATGCCAAAATCGCGGAAGTACACCCGATAATAGCCAGCTCAATGAAATTCGTCAACCGGGAGGAAAAAGTAGACTTAGGCCGGTTTGAAGCCGAGAAAAAGACCAAAAGTAAAACAAAATAGCTTGAACTTAACTGAAATATATGTTAAATTGACTTGACAAACCGAAGACAGCGACAGGTGAAAGCCTTAATTAGTCGCCGAGGAATCAACTGGAATCCCTTGAACATGTCTTTGGTAAAGCCAAAGGCTTTTTAAATTTAAGAAAGGGAAAAGAGCAGACCGAGCGCCAAATTTATTTTGCGCCCGGATCGATGAGAAAAACCGCAAGGTTTGTCTCATAAGCGAAGCGGTTAATTTTATGGCACTGGCAAGAAGTAAAAAAGAAGAACTAGTAGCTGAAGTCAGCGAATTGTTTAGGAATTCCAAGCTGACGGTATTAGCTAATTACTCGGGCCTAAGCGTAAAAGAGATACAAGAGCTAAGGCGCGATGCCCGCGAAAACCAGACAAAGCTCAAGGTAGTCAAAAACCGGCTGGTTTTAAAAGCCATGGAGCAGGTTGACACATATAAGGATACGGACAGAAGCATATTCAAAGAACAGCTGCTATACGCCTTTAACGCCGACGATGAGGTTGCGCCGGCCCAGGTGCTTGCGAACTTTGCTAAGAAGCACAAAGCATTGGAGTTTGTCGGCGCTGTAACAGCTGAAGGAGAAGTTCTTTCAGTCGAAGACGTTAAAAGTCTGGCCAGCCTGCCGAGCAAGGATCAGCTTCGAGGCCAGCTTGTGGGTACGCTAGCTGCTCCTTTGACCGGTTTCGTCAATGTACTGTCCGGCAACCTACGCGGAGTTTTGAATGTTTTGAATGCCCGAGCGGAAAGCTTGTAAATATTAGTTAATATAAGAAGGAGAAATAATATGGCAGAAGAAGTAAAAAAAGAAGAAGCAAAGACGGAAGAAAAGAAATCCGGCAAAGTCGAAGTTCCAAAAGAATTCGCGTCTTTAGTAAAAGAACTGGATAAACTAAGTGCGCTTGAGATCAGCAAGTTCGTCAGCTTCCTAGAGGAATACTGGAACGTTTCAGCAGCAGCTCCCGTAGCAGCCGTTGCCGCGGCTCCAGCAGCAGGCGGTGAAGAAAGCGGTGCCGAAGAAGCAAAAAGCGAATATGATTTAAACCTTAAGGATGCCGGCGCGCAAAAAGTAGCCGTGATCAAAGCCGTTAAAGATATCACCGGCCTAGGCTTGGGTGAAGCTAAGGCAATCGTAGACGGTGCGCCTAAGGTAGTTAAAGAAAAAATGCCCAAAGAAGAGGCCGAAGCCGCCAAAAAAGCACTGGAAGAAGCCGGCGCTACAGTTGAACTCGCTTAAGGTTTTATCCACAGTTTCTTTTGACTAAAGCTACTATTAGTGATAAGGTAGCCTTAGCTTCTATGCGTGAGAAGTAAACATAGTTTAATTGGGAAACAAAAGACACTTAACACAGCTAAACGGAAAAGAAAAATGGCAGATATACCAGACAAACAGATAAAAAGATTAAGATCGCTCATAACTGAGGCTGAGACTTCTTTGGCCGCCGCTAAAGAGCTTATCTTAAGCTTGCTGGGCGATGACGAGGTAGCTGCCAAGATTCAAAATGAAGACAATATTGGCAAGGTTATAGAAGGTGTTTTTGACGGCCAGAACATGGTCGGCAGCGACGGTAAGACTTATCCGGTACCGGCTAACTACGCCTCCAAATCCAAGTTGGTTCAGGGCGATATCCTTAAACTGACTATTGCCGACGATGGTTCATTCCTTTATAAGCAGATCGGCCCGATACCCCGCAAGCAAGTCGTAGGAAGCCTGGAGCTGAAAGACGGCCACTATTTCGTAAAAGTAGGCAAAAAGATGTACCGTGTCCTGCTAGCCAGCGTGACCTACTTTAAGGCGAAGCCAGGAGATCAAGTCAGCGCTAATATCCCGCAGGACAACGAAGATACCGAGTGGGCTGCCCTCGAAGCCGCCCTTTAAGATCTCCTTATTTAATTTAATCTGTTAACTTAGTCTTACCCGCTGTATAATATAGCTAATGAGTTTGGCTCTTTATAGGAAGTACCGTTCACGATCCTTTGACGATGTCGTTGGTCAGGATCATATTACGAAAACCCTTAGAAAATCAGTTGATAATAATACTTTTTCCCATGCTTACCTATTAACCGGACTAAGAGGAGTAGGGAAAACTTCAGTAGCCAGGATCTTTGCCGCCTACGTAAACGGTATAAAATACGAAGAGGCCGAGAACAACCCGGACATCATAGAGATCGACGCTGCATCAAACCGAAAGATAGACGAAATACGCGACCTACGGGAAAAGGTCAATATAGCACCCACGAGCCTAAAATATAAGGTTTATATTATAGATGAAGTCCACATGCTTACACGCGAAGCCTTCAACGCGCTCCTAAAAACGCTTGAGGAGCCGCCCGAACATTGCATTTTAGTGCTTGCCACTACGGATTACCACAAACTGCCGGGAACAATAATAAGCCGGTGTATACGCTTCTCTTTCAGATCCATAGACGAGGCGGACATAAAGGCCCGCCTAAATAAGATTTCTACCAAAGAAAAAATAAAAATCAACCAGGAAGCCCTGCAAACTATCGCCGAAAACAGTTCGGGAAGTTTAAGGGATTCTCTGACCATTCTTGATCAGGCCAGGAACATATCGGATAATGTCACCGTCACTGATATTGAACTTCTGCTCGGCCTTGCCAGCAAAACGCATATATCAGGTTTATTTGAGTCCCTTCAATCAAACAACGCTCAAGCGCTGGTTGATAAAATAGATAATATTCAAAGATCAGGAGCAAATCCGGAGCAGGCAATCCGACAGTTTAGCCGACTAATCCGGTCTGAAATGATCGCAAATACCGGGTCCTTGCCTGAATATTCTGATCTATTGAGTGAAATAATGAAAATAACCGACTATACGGATAAGTGGCTGGCTTTTGAAGTATGCCTCCTAAAGCACCTGTCAAAATCTATCAAAAATCCAATACCGCCCGCTCAGAAAGTCGTCAAAGATAATGAGCTTGCCCCCGCTCAGACTATAGCCGGCAAGACAGGCGCTGAAGCCGACTTATGGCAGAATGTTTTAAATGAGCTTAAGAAAACTAACAGCACCCTCTACGGTGTCGCCAGAATGGCGGAAGTCTCGATAGAAGGCGAAGTTTTAGAACTTAGACTGAAGTTCAACTTTCATAAAAAACAACTGGACATAAAGCAAAACAAGTTAAAGATAGCTGAGATCATCAGCAGGCATAATTCCGGCATAAAATCTATCAGCACCATTATTATAAAAGAGGAAGAGAATAACCATGTAGCCGCTCAGAAATACGACGGCTCAAAGGATATATCAAACATAAGCAATGTCTTTGGCTCGGCGGAAATGCTAGAATAGAACATCAAAGTCCGCATGAAATTTTGTATCTATGAATAAATCAAAAGAGTTGCCTAATAACACCGAGGCTGAAGCCAGCCTACTCGGTGCGTTGCTGATCGACAGCGATGCAATCGTTAAGGTTTCTGATATTCTCGCGCCGGAAGATTTTTATGACGAACGCCATAAACATATATTCGCTTCGGCTTTAGACCTCTATAGCAAAAGAACGTCAATAGACGTACTGACCCTGACTAACAATCTTAAAGAAAAAGGCCTGCTGGAATCCATAGGCGGATCGTCTTATTTGACGGAGCTGACTAATTTCGTACCTACCGCCTCCCATGCCTTGGAATACGCTAAGATTATCGAGGCCAAAGCAATCAGACGACGGATTATCAAAGCAAGCGAGGAAATATCAGAGCTTGGGCACAAAGAGACTGAAAATGTAGGCGAGCTTATAGAGATAGCTGAGACTAAATTATTTGAGGTTTCCAGCAACCAGATCAAGCAGGATATAGTAAGCCTGGAGCATATATTAGACCAAAGCTTTGAAAGGCTTGACGAACTCCACAAGGACAAAGGCACCATAAGGGGCATACCTACGGGCTTTAAGGATCTGGATAATATTTTAGCCGGCCTGCAAAGAAGCGACCTAATTGTTGTGGCCGCCCGGCCAAGCATGGGCAAGACCGCCCTGGCGCTCAATATAGCCCATAACGTGGCACTGAAATCCAGCCAGTCTGTCCTGCTTTTCAGCTTGGAAATGAGCAAGGAACAGCTGGTAGACAGGCTTCTTGCCGCCGAATCCGGCGTAAATGCCTGGAATCTAAGAACCGGCAATATGAGCGACTCCGACTTTGAAAAAATAGGCCAGGCTATGGGAGCTTTAAGCGAGGCGGAAATATATATCGACGACAGTCCGGGCATCACCGTCAGCGATCTGCGCACCAAAGCCAGGCGGGAAGCGCACAAAAGACCGCTTGGCCTGATAATAGTAGATTATCTTCAGCTGATGAGCGGCGGCAGCCGATTTTCATCGGACTCAGGAAATAGGGTGCAGGAGATTTCTGAAATATCCAGAGGCTTAAAAGGGGTGGCAAGAGAGCTGAACGTGCCCCTGGTAGCCTTAAGCCAGCTAAGCCGCTCGGTTGAAAGCCGCAGCCCGCAGATCCCACAGCTGGCCGACCTGCGTGAATCCGGATCTATCGAGCAGGATTCTGACGTCATGGCGTTTATCTACCGCGAAGATTACTACAACCCCGAAACAGACCGGAAAAACATAACGGACATACTTGTAAAGAAGCATAGGAACGGGCCGACCGGTTCGATTGAATTGTTTTTTGACCGCGACAAACAAAGATTTAGAAGCTTAGCAAAAAAACAAGCTACGCCATTTGATAATTAATGTTAAAGTTGAATGGTAGTTAAAAACTTATGGATATTAAACCTATAAAAAAAAGAAGGCACAGGCTGCCAGCCCAAGCGCCCCCGCCGGTAAAATCCAGCCAGACAAACAACCGCCGAAAAATAACCCTAAGGCCGAAAACGAATCCGTCGCAGCTATCAGGAAACACTAGCGCATACGGCAGTAACAATAAGATTTTAGCTTTGTTGAGAAAGAACCTGTTCTTGATGATTTTTCTGGTTTTAATGGCAATTTTGTATCTGCCCACGTCCAACCTGATAAATACAAGCGGCCAGTATAAAGACTTGTCAGCGCAATCTTCTTCAGTTGATTCCATATTAAATGAGGTCAGTTTCCTGCCTCAAAAATTCTTATTGTTAGGATCTGATTCAAGCGGCCTTAACGGCCGGTTCATAGCCGAAGCCTTGAGCTTTATTTTCATTATTCTTACGGTCTATGTATTTTATTCCGTATGTCTGAGATGGCTGGGTAAAAATGTGGCGCTTATAACTACTTTATTGTTTTCAACCTCAAGCTGGGTCATACTTTCTTCGCACAGGCTGGATTTTAATGATATTTATCTTATATTCGTTCCTTTGACTATCTATATAAACTACCTGTTAGTTAACAGGAAGAACGGTTTGAAGGTATTTGCCGCGGCAGTATTGTTCTCGCTTGCCCTTTATAGCCCTGGGATGGTCTGGCCGGTTCTAGGGCTGATAATATTGCTGCCTGTATTCATGCAGGCCATACTTGCGAAGTACAACCTGAACAATCTCTGGATATTATTGCTGGCTACAGCCATATTAATCCTGCCTTTGTTCGCAAGCTTCATTGTAAACACGGCAAATTTTCCTGGCATATTGACGGGTGAAGGGCAGATCTCTATAGATGTATTATGGCAAAACATACAGGCTGCCGCAGAAAGCTTATTCATCAACGGGTTGCCGGCGGGCAGCCTATGGCTTTTTGGGACCCCCATACTTAATTATCTGATAGTTTTACTGGGTATTTTCGGCCTGATATTCCTAGCTACCGAAAAACGGCTACGCGGCCAGTTTGATTTTCTTTTAGTGTGCCTTATTTTTAGTGTTCTGAGCGTCGCCTTCGTCGGTTTGCCGGCATTATCGCTTCTCATACCTACGGTATACTTGATAGCCGGCTTCGGGATAAAGTTTTTGCTTAATCACTGGTATGCGATATTTCCCAGCAATCCGGTGGCCCGCAATCTCGGCCTGTCTTTAATAATTCTCGTTGTTTTATTATCTTCCGCTTACGAGATAACCAGATATTACATAGCCTGGCCTAAAGCGCACGATCTAATATCTGTCTCGGACCCAGCAAAAGCCGCATAAATTTGTTAAACTACATAGAGAAGAAGGAGTAATTATGAATAGATTCGATCAAGCCAAGATGCTTTTAAAAGTAAAGAAGATGCAGAAAGAACTTAAAAAGGAAATCATCAGGGCTTCCGCCGGCGATGAGGCCGTGGTAGTTGAAATTACCGGCGAGCAGAAGATTAAAAAAATACATATCGACCCGGAACGAGTGGATCTTGAGGATATAGCAGAGTTGGAAAAATGGGTGGAAGAAGCCGTAAAAAGCGCTATCGATAAAAGCCAGAAGTACGCCGCAGAAAAAATGCAGCCTATGATGGGTATGCTCGGAAATCTCGGATTATAAAGAAAATATGCTGCCTAAAGCACTTTTAGAATTAATTAGTGCGATTTCAAGCTTGCCCGGAGTCGGTGCCAGAACCGCCGAACGATATGCTTATTTTTTATATCAAAATGACACCGGGGCGGACGAGAAGCTGGCTGAAGCTATCAGAAAGGTCAAGTCGGATGTGAAGATTTGTCCGAAAACCTTTGCCTTTATTGACAAGGATGAGAAAGTTTCGAAACTTTATAGCGATCCATCCCGCGATAAAACGACGATCGTGGCAGTAGCAGACCCCTTTGATGTCATAGCTATCGAAAAAACCTCCACTTACAAAGGTACCTATCATGTACTCGGAGGATTGATTTCACCAATTGATAATATCAGCCCTCAGTCGCTTCACATTGACGCTTTAAAAAAGAGAGTTGCGGAGGACAAGGTCAAGGAACTAATAATTGCTACCAATGCAAGTGTGGAGGGCGAGACTACGGCACACTATATTTCCAAATTGCTTTCCGGTAACAAAGTAAAAATAACCCGGATAGCCCAAGGACTGCCGATAGGGCTGGACATCGGCTATGCCGACCAGATAACTTTGTCTAAAGCCCTGGAAGGGCGCCGCAAGATATGAAAAAGATTAAAGATTCCATTAGCCAAGCCGAGAAAATAGTAATCATCCAAGCTGACAATCCGGATGCCGACAGCCTGTCCTCAGCGCTCGCGCTTGAACAGATTCTGTTTAAACTGGGTAAAGATCCTGTTCTTTATTGCGGAGTGGATATACCCGGATATCTTAAATATATATCCGGATGGGACAGAGTGATGAAAGACCTGCCCAAGCAGTTCGATCTGAGCATTATCGTTGATACCAGCTCGCTTTTGCTGCTGGAAACCCTTCAAAAGACCAGCCAGCTGGGCTGGGTCAAGGCAAAACCGGTAATCGTCATAGATCATCATGCTACGGAACCTGATTTGGATTTTGTAAAGGAAAGCTATATAGAAAAGGCAGTTTCAACGACCGAGCTGATTTATAACCTGGCTAAATACAGCGGGTGGGAAATCGACGAAAGCACGGCGGAGCTTATTACTATCGGCATTTTAAGCGACAGTTTGGGCCTGACGACGGAGCAAGTAAGCCAAAAAAGCGTAGAGATCATAGCCGAGATGATCGGCAATGGCGTAAGTTTAAGCAAGCTGGATGCTAAAAGGCGCGAACTGGCCAAAAAAAGTCCGGAGATCATCAAATATAAATCAGAATTGCTGGGACGCATTCAATACCATCTGGAGGGAAGGATAGCTCATGTTTCAATCCCATGGAAAGAGATTGAAAAATACAGCCATGAATATAACCCGCCTATGCTGGTATTAGACGAAATGCGGCAAGTAAAAGACGTGGAGCTCGCGATCGCTTTTAAAAGCTATCCTGATGGCCGCATAACCGCGAAGCTTCGCTCAAACCAGGGGTTTCCTGTCTGCAATAAGCTGGCTGAAAGTTTTGGCGGCGGTGGACACCCTTATGCCGCCGGCTTCAGGGTAACCGACGGCCGTAAACTGGAAGAGATCCAAGCTGAAACATTTGAAACGGCTGCCAAACTGCTTAATAATTAATAAGAACAAGTCATGAAATTAAAAAACACCCTGTCAGGAAAAATCGAAGAAGTGACGGCTAATCAGGATGGCAAAGTAAATATGTTTGTCTGCGGACCTACCGTATACGATCTATCTCATATCGGACACGCTAAGACATATGTGCAGATGGATATACTGGCTAGAACTTTGCGTGCCCAAGGCTTTAATGTTTTCTATCTGCAAAATATAACGGACATAGACGACAAGATCATTGCCCGGGCAGCGGAAAGGAGTGTGGACTGGCAGGAAATCAACGCGAAATTTGAAGGCGAATATCAAAAAGATATGGAATCTTTAAACAATACTTCCGTAGACCAATATGCCAAGGCAACCGACTATATTGAAGGAATCCAAAGCCAGGTCCAAACCTTGCTGGACAAAGATTACGCCTATGTCATAGAAAACGATGGAATCTATTTTGAAATAAGTAAATTTAAAGATTATGGCAAGCTGTCGAAGAGAACACAGCTTCAGGAAAATGACGCCCAGAGCCGTATAGACCAAAGCGATAAGAAGCGGGGATGGAATGATTTTTGCCTTTGGAAATTTTCCAAGCCCGAAGAACCCGTCTGGGAAGCCGGTTTTGGCAACGGCCGTCCGGGCTGGCACATTGAGGATACGGCAATAACAGAGAAGGTTTTCGGCCCGCAGTATGACATCCACGGCGGAGCGGTTGATCTTATCTTCCCTCATCATGAAGCCGAGATTACGCAGATGGAAGCGGCGTCCGGCAAGTCGCCTTTCGTAAAATACTGGGTTCATTCCGGCTTTTTAAATATAAGCGGCGAGCGGATGGGCAAAAGCAAAGGCAATTTCATAACCATCAGAGAGATACTCGAGAAAGGTTACGATCCTATGTCAGTCAGGCTTTTGATGATCCAGTCTCATTATCGGTCTTCGCTTGATTTTTCCTGGGATGTCCTCGACGCCGCGCAAAATCTTTATCGAAAGCTATCGGCTTGGTCCGACCTCCGGTTCCAGGGCCTCTCATCCGAGGATTTGGCAAAAGATTATGATAACCACCTGCAGGCTTTTGGACAAGACATGGCTAACGACCTTAAAACGCCTGACGCGTTGGCGGTCTTAAGCCGGATGGTTAAAAAAGTCGACGAAGACGGCTCCAAGCCCGATTCCGATGCGATAGGTATGGCAGCAGATATAGTTGATAAATATTTAGGACTCAGGCTTACTGAAAACAAAGATATCGATGACGACCTAAAATCTTTAATAAAAGAGCGGGAAGACGCACGGCAGCAAAAAGACTGGGCCCGCTCAGATGAGCTGCGCGATCAGCTAAAAAGCAACGGCATCGGTATAAAGGATAATGATTACGGGCCGGTGTGGTTCAGGATTTAGATTCGACAGGCTCTTTGAAGTAATACTCTTCGAGCAGTATCTTGATAGTTCCCGCCGCCGGTATAGCCACGAAAGCTCCTAAAAGACCGCCTAGACTTACTCCTATCAGAGCGGAGATAAATACTATAAGAGGCGTCAGCTTGCTGCTGCGGGATTGGACGAGAGGCTGGACGGTGACATTTTCAATCTGTTGGTAGACGATGAAATATACTGTCATAGTAATAGCCAGAGGGAACGAAACTAAAAGACAGGCGAAGACCACGATTATAGCGCCTAGGGTGGCGCCGATAAGAGGCAAAAGAGCAAAAAGGGCGATTATAGCGGCCAGGGCGACCTCATTTATATCAGCATCAAAAATAGTTGAAGTAATCACCAAGCCAACGAAGGCGAATACGCCGGCTATGGACGCCACCAGGACTTGGCCGTTGACGTAGCCGGTTACTTGCCGGTAAACCTTCTGGGCGACTCGCTTGCGCTTCTCACGCTTGTTTTTAGGCTGGGCCTCTAAGAATCTCTTCATCCAGGCCGGGCCCTCTACGAGCATCATAAAAGTCAGCACTAAAACGGTGATGACCGATACGACCGTAGAGCCGACTCGGCCGGCAGTGGAAAGAACCGGCTGGCCTATATCTTTAAACTGGTCTTTGAAATCAGCCGAGAACTGGCTTATCTGCTCGTTCAGATCGTAATCGGCTACAAGTTTACTCAACGTATTATCGCTGGCCTGGAATGATGCTATGGTGGACGGCACGTCCTTGATGAAATCCACGGTCTGCCTGAAAAGAGGCGGCACTACTACGGCAAAAAATCCAACCAGGAATAACAATACCAGAAAATAAGCTAAGCCGGTGGCTGCAGCCCGGCTCCGGCTCTTCAGCTTGCCGGCGATGAAACTGACGGCCGGATTGAGCGCCATCGCCAGAAAGAAAGCTACAAAAATAAGTACCAGCGCATGGGAGATGATCTTAATAAAAGATAGGAGCAATAACGCGCCGATGACAATAGCTATGGCCTTGATTAGCGACCCTGTGTCCAGTTCAATCTTTGTCTTTTCAGGCAGCTTGTTTGAACTCATTTGTTCTTATTCTGAACTATAGATCGAAAGTTGACAAGCAGGCTTTCGCCGATTTTGTTGATATCAAATTTTTTCACTAGCTTTTGCTGATCTGAAAAAATCCTGTTCATAGCCATTCTGTTATTGATGAAATAGGCAATTTTTTCTGATAACTCCTGGTAATCCTGAGGGTTGAAAAGCACTCCCTCGTCATCTAAAACACTTCTGTATCCGGGGTTGTCGCCGGCCAGGACTATCGGCCCGCCGGCAGCCATTGCTTCGGTCAGGACTATGCCGAAGCTTTCGCCGCCCTTAGAAGGAAAAATCGCCATATCGGCCTCTCTTAAAAATTTCAATTTGCCGGTTTCTTCAATAAAGCCGTAAAATTTCACAATCCCGTTTAGGCCGTGGGACTGTACATAATTTTCTAAAGACTTCCTCTCAGCTCCCATACCCCCGATTTTTACGCGTATTTTATTTTTATATGGTTCATCTAG
>CAMLDK010000007.1 GCA_946478995.1 uncultured Candidatus Saccharibacteria bacterium
CATAATGTACGGCAATGGCAGTGGCGGCTTCGGCTCGCAAGGTATCTATAATTGGCCATTCTTTTATTAGAGTCCGCCCTTTATAATAAATATCCAGTGAAACAGAAGCCAAAAGAAGTAAATTTCCTGCGCGAGAATTATCGTCGTCTGCGGAAAATATTCCTGCATATCATTCATGGTCGATTCCATGACGCCTTCAGGCTAATCAACCACTATAATCCGGTTTACCGGCGCGTCAGCAGAAGCCCTAATTATATTAGACGCAAACAAAAGAAAAACTTTATAGATGTCTTAAATGAAGTATATTCTTACAGCCCCGATGCCGGCAGGCAAAAAAAATATAATGTAGCTCTGGTCATCCGGGACGGAAACCATTCCCCTACAAGCTCGGCATTTATCCGACTCATCAGCCCGTTGCTCGATAAATCCATAGAAGATGAAGTGCAACTGAAGATCTTATCTGCACAAAATATGCCAGACCGGATCAACGAGGATTTTGCGATAGTCCAGCGCACTGCTTTTGATAATATCCAGGACGCAGAAAAGTTTGTAGACTCATGCCAAAAAAATACGAAAATAATTATAGATAACGATGATGCTTTTCATAAGATTGATAAGTCCCATCCGGAATATTACCAGCAGGTCAAACGCATTGAAGCCGTTGAGTACCTTATGGAAAAGTCCGCGCAGATATGGGTATCTACTGACCAACTGGTAATTGATGAACATAGCAAAAAAACTAAAATCATACCAAACACTCTGGATTTAAAATTATGGGAGAACAAAAAGCCGGCAAAAGAAAGTTCGGGTCCGATAAAAATGGTCTACATGGGCACGGCTACCCACAATGCGGATTTTGAACTTATTCTACCTGCCCTCGATGATCTTGCACGGAAATATCCTGACTCATTTAAGCTTACAATTATCGGGGTGTCGCGGGATCTGCCGAATAGAAATTGGATTTCGCAGCCTAGTACACCGCGCTTTGGCTCTTTATATCCTACGTTCGTCAAATGGTTTGTTAGACAAGGCCCGTTCGATATAGGCTTGTCCCCTTTGGTGGATTCAGAATTCAATAGAGCTAAATCGGACATAAAATGCCTCGACTATATAGCCGCCGGTATCTTGCCTGTTGTGTCAGACGTCAGGCCGTACCGGTCCAAAGATATAGAAAACTTTATATTTAAAACTAATAATTCCAAGCAAGACTGGATCAAAGTGCTTTCGGCTATTATCTCCGAACCGGCAGAGTTTAGAACTCAAAAACATAAAATTATCATAGAAGGCCAAAAATATTTATGGAAAGAGCGCTCTTCGGAGATCACGGCCCGTAAGCTGCTGGATATCTTTGAAAAAATGCAGAGAAGCAGCTAGGCTTTTCGAATTTTTCTATAGATCTTGCGCGCAGCCCTATATGGTATAGACTTTCTTAGCCTTGTTTTAGCAGGGATTGAGTCATTAACTAAATTAAAGCCTGCAGATTTTTCGACACTAGCTTCCCGCTTTAATGCCTGCTCCATATAGTCTCTGACTAATTGCCTATACGAAGGGTGCCTCGCATGAAGGATTTTCAGATTTTCTTTCAGCAGCTTATTTTTGGTCTCAAGCGAGAAGCTTTTAGCTTCCAAATGAAATACAAATGCTCTGTTGCTTAAGACATTTTTAAAACCATGTTTCTTTATACGCATGCAAAAATCGTTCTCTTCCCCGTAACCCTTGCCGAAAATTTCATCAAATAAACCGTATTTTTTTATAACTGACCTGCGTATAAGCATACAGAAACCGTGTGCCGTAGGTACTTCGTTATATCTTGGCAGTTTATTTTTCATATTCTTCCATAGCTCATAAGACTTTATGGGGTCAATGCCTTTTTGCTTAACTGCAGATAAAGGCACGGTGGCAAGGGTGGCGTTATTGGATCTAGGAGTGATGGTAGCAATCTTATTATCTTCTGCCATTACAGACTGCATCTCTTCTAGAAAGCCCTCTGTGACTTCAGTGTCGCTGTTTAAAAGCAAAATTTCGTTATCGGTCTGGTCGTATTCAAAAACCGCTTTGTTGCACGTTTTAATAAATCCTAAATTTTTTGGATTTCGATGATACTCGAAATTTTCCAGATTTCCTATGGCATTTAAAATATTTTCTTCAATCGTATCAGCCTCCGGTCCGCAATCATTAACAAGCAGCACTTTATTCCGCTTATCTGCGTATTCCGATAGGGAATCTATGCATTTCTTCAGCGATGGCCAGTCAGCATAGACAGGCACGACTATGGATATAGGGTTTGGTTTGTTCATACTTTATTTTTTATAGTTTTCTTGGCAG
The DNA here is from genome assembly GCA_946478995.1 of uncultured Candidatus Saccharibacteria bacterium. Next base: position 2,326 of record CAMLDK010000007.1, read on the forward strand.
TTCGGCGTAATTTTCGTTTAGTGACTCCGAGCTTCGTCCTGGCTCTCTTATAAAAAAGCTTTTTGATTGATATTTTCCCTGTCTCGATTATAAAATCATTAGCTAATTGCGGGTACTCAAGCCATTTATGCGTATAATTGATCGGCGCGTATCTTTGTAGCCTGGAATCAGACTGTATAAGACCGATGATTTTTTTATATACTTCATCCGAATTATATCGCCCGTCTAACATCTCCTCGGCTTTTATCTTTGATCTTTGCCCATGTTTTTCTATTAGCTCTTTGTTTTCCAGGTATTTTTTTATGCAATCCGCCAATGATCCTACATCACCAGGCTTGAACAGTAGGCCGTTTTCCCCATTTGCTACGAGTTCAGGCGTTGCGCCTGAATCAGAACCGATCACTGGCTTGCCTACGGCCATATACTCAAAAGTAACGCGGCCAAAAGCTTCTTTGCGCGAAGCCATGATCCCTATATCTGCCAGCCGCGTGAACGCCAAAGGGTTAACCTGATGTCCTACCCTATGGACTTTTTTGCCAATCTTATTATCCTTTATGGTCTTTACGAGTTTGTTTCTATAATCCTTCGGACCGTTCGCTCCAACTAAGCAGAGTTCAACGTTAAAACCTTCTTGATTCAGCCTGGCGACCGCTTGTATTGTTTCAAGCTGCCCCTTGCTGGGCGCGGGACTTCCGGTGATGATCAGCTTCAAACTATCTTTATATTTGTAGGGGTTATTGACGGCGGCTTCAGACTTTTTCTTTAAATCAGAAATATCAAAGGGGTTATAAAGCACCGTTAATTTATACTGGTCTATATATTTTGACAAATGGTCTGATAAGGTTTTGGAGTTAGCAACTACAAGTTCGGATAAGTTGCCTACGTCTTCCAGTGTTTTGCTGCGCCCGATTTCAAAAATCCGTCCATGATCCAGGTCTCCATATTCACGTACGAACCACACGTGCGGAATTTTTTGATAATAAGCCGCAATGGCCGCCCAAGGACAAACGACTGAGTTAGTTATGACTACGTCCGGTTTTTCTCTTTCAATTATTTTCTCAATTTTCTGTATGGCCCTGGTGTTTTTTAGGGCCGCCACGTATTTCTTTTCACTGGTTTTTGGAGGATTTCCTTCTGACCAGAAAGTATATTCAACGCCATAGTGTCTCCAGCGTCTTTTATCAATAGCTTGCTTCATGCTACCTACCGGTTTCTTTAATATGAATACCGGTTCAATAGCGTTTTTTGCCGACCATGAATCCACAACATCAAGCAGAGATTTCTCTGCTCCCCCAACATATTCGGATATATGCGACAAAATCAGAATTTTTGTTTTCTGAGCTAGTTTATTTTTGTCCATGTCTTGCTTCATTAATTCTAACACGAGCAAGCTGTTAAGTTGTGCTAGTTCCTGGTTGCCGGCTTTAATGAAGCCAGCCCGTCTTCGAAGCTGAACTTTGGACGTATGTTAAATTCGTCCATAAATCTTTGATGGCTGATTTTGGTGTTCTTTAAAAAAGTCTCTGGCATTTCTGAATATCGTACTTTGGCTTTAGTGTTTAAAACCTTTTCCAGCCCGCGGATAATTTCATTAAGACTCACCTGATTGCCGCTTCCTATATTATAAGCCGGATAATCATTAGGCGCCTGAAAAGATCCGGTGATCATCCTAACGGCATCTTCTACATAGATATAATCCCTCGTTGCTTCGCCGTCGCCGTATACCAGCAATTCCTGCCTCTTTTGTATCTTATCTAAGAATATGGATATTACGCCCTGATTATTATTCACCGGCTGCCGCGGACCGTAAGGGTTTGTAAGCCGGTAGATAATATATTCAAGGCCGTATTTGCGCTTAAAATAGGCCAGGTACTGTTCAGCGGCCAGTTTGTTGATCCCGTAAGGTGATATAGGGTTCGGAGCATCGTCTTCAGTTACGGTTTTACTTTCAGCAACCGGTCCATAGACCGCTCCGCCTGATGATAGAAAAATAATTTTCTTAATATTTAACGCAGAAGCTTTCTCGAACCATTTCACATTATGAATCAAGTTTTTTTCAATATCAGAGTATGGATCACTGTCTGAGGAAAAAGGAGTGGTGACTGAAAGCATATGGAAAAAATAATCAACATCTTTTAGTGCTTTTCCTGCGTCTTCTTGACTAAAGAAATCGCCTTTTACCACCTCAATATCAGGAGAACGGTTAAACTGGATGTCAGACCTGAAATGATCGAATGCGCGGACCTTAAACCCCTGCTCCACTAATTGATCCACGGTATGGCTGCCTATAAATCCATTTGCTCCCACTACTAAACACAGCTTGTCTTTGTTACTCATACTCAGATCAAAGCCTTCGTTATCATTTCGTAACTATTGCTCTCTTGATTTTTCGCAATATCATATGAGCGCGCGGACATACGTTCCAGGGTTTCGTTGGATGTTTTCTTGCGATTTGCAACTTTTTCAATTGTTGCGACGATCTGGCTGAAATCATCCGTGTCTAAGTAAAAACCGTTCTTGCCGTTTTCAAGCTGCTCTTCCATGCCCGAAGAATCATTGCGAAGAATCGGATGTCCGGCAAGCATTCCTTCAAAGACGAATAAGGGCAAGGCTTCCATTAATGAATAGCAGATTGTTATGTTGGCATCTTTCATCAGCTCCAGACTCTTTTCATGCGAGACTTTGCCATATGACTTAAAATGATTGCCAAGACCGTTTTTAGCATGCTTTAGGATCTGCTTGGAAGAAAAATCTTTATCAAGGCCTACATATATTAGGTTAAAGTTTCTATATAAGTCTGGATTTTTATCAAAATATCGATTCTTAAACTCGATGAAAGCATAAAGGATCGGAAGCTGGCCCTTGCGTACATCATGGACACTTCCGGTCAAAATAAAGCGCAATTCATTGAAATCCTTAGCCCGCAAGATCTGGTGATGTTGCTTCGACCTGGTAAGTTTATACGGGCATAACTTTATATCCCGCGTGTTAAAGAAAAGATTATAACTTCTTTGGATTTTTGCGGCGGGAGTAAACATTACTATCCTACCGCTTGATAGATACTCTTTTATTTTTTCTTTGTTCTCCAGAAAAAAGAGCTCCGGATAATCTTCATGTATATACCAGACAAGTTTTTTGATGACTTTCTTCTCAAGTGCATCATAGACGGAATTCATGAAAGTCTTTGAAAATGCCGGGGTATTCAGCATAACGACATCGTCCTGTGCAAATTCGAATGCCAGATTTTTATTGGGGTGTACTTTGGGCTTAATGCCAGCTTTGTTTAGTTCTTTTATATTATTACTGCTTTTTGGCAGGAAAGTATGGAATTCGAGCGGCATATTCGGGTGCTTTTGCTTAAAATCCCGCGCAAGATCCATAGCTATAAAAGGGGCGCCCGATAAATCAAGTTGGTGGGAAAAAAACCTTACTGCAGACATTTGGCTTTGGTGCGCTTGCTTGTGGAGTAATCTACGGCTGCCTTTTCCGTTAATTAACTGGTTCTTAAGCCTTGTCTTAAGGGTCAGGCCTGCTTTGTTTGACCCTTTATCTGGATTAACAAGGTCTACTATGCCAAAATTTTCGTACTCTAAGGATCTTTGTCCGGAGATAATTGCTCCTGTTAGTTTCTTTAAGGAGGATTTTATTTTAGTATTGGACTTTTCCTTAAGACTCTCATCGGAAACAATAAGCAGATTATCTTCTTCATAGGTAGCAGGGTTGATTCTGCATATTGAGGAAAGCACTCCTGCGTAAAAATCTTTGCCTTTCTGACTATCGCAAAGATAAATATCCCCTTGTCTGAGGATACGATTCCAAACATGGGTCTTATTTCTAAAGTTACCGTAGAGCCTCTGTAAATCTATCTTCTCTTTAGAACTAAAGTCCGTAAATGGAGTTTCGCGGCAATCAATAATAAGTTGCTGGTTAGGTTCAATCGCGTGTATGACTAACAATGAAGCTTCGGTTAAAGAGTAGCTGATGATGATAGAATCATATCCTTCTATTAGCTGCGCAAGGTTCCTTTCGTTCCACGTACTTATTGTTATTTTTTGATTTCCCGGCTTTTTGCCGGTATCTTCCGCTTCCCTGAAGGCAACTGCCAGCCTTATCTCTTCATTTGCTTTTTCAAGGCCTTGTGCCAACATCCAGGCTCTATCGTTTTTCAGCCAAGAGGCCGATTCCGCTACCGGCGCAGTATTTTCAGAGATTATCAGACATTTTTTCATTTCACACTCTTCACACTATGAATGACGGCGTTATTTTAATGTTCATTACCTCTGATTATACAATAATTACTTCTTGAGAAAGCGGCCGATACTAGTTCTAGCCCTCCAAAACCTGCTGGATTTTATTCTCTCAAGCTCGCTATCACGTCTTTTTATTGCTTTTTCTTTCTCTTCCAGCTTTTTACTCAAGCTCATTATTTCTGTTTTTTTATCCTCAGCCAACTTTTTCATTTCAACATATTGGTTATGTTCTTTATGTACATATAACAAGTACGGTTCTATGAATTGAGGAAAGTTTTCCAAGACTTTTTTAAATAGAAATGTCCTGTTTTCTTTATCGGACTTTTCAGAAACGATGGAATCATAAATAGTTTTCGACACTGTTTTCTCAATAATCTCGCATTTTTTAGGGTCGTCTTTAAACATTTTTAAAACTTCTGCAAAAAACTTCAGATGTGCTGTTCCGTGTTTTTGCCAAAGCTCGCCTATATTTTCTCGGGAGTCCGACCATACCCCGCCGCCATGTATACGATAAACCGCCATTGGCTTATCTATAAAACCTATCGTGCCAAATTTTGCATGATATAGGTGCATATACCAGTCCTGGGGAATAATGCCAGCGGGGATTTTTCCATACTTTTGCTTTCTATACATTACCGAATTAGTTTGTATGAAATTCATCTTTAATAGTTCTTCTGTATCAAATATCCGCCCCCATGACGGATCGGGATATAAATATTGTTTTTTTGTATTACTCTCAAATTCTACTTTAACCGGGTGAAAGCATATTGAATATCCAGGATTTTCTTCCAGAAAATCTGCTTGGACTTGTATTTTATTCGGATCTGTCCAGTAATCATCGCCTTCGCACCAAGCTATATATTTACCTTTCGCAGATTTGTACATATTTTCAAGAAAGGCACTCGCATTGTCTTGAGAGAATTGATTTTCTTTCTCAATTATTAAATTTACTATTGGATATTTATTTTGGTATTCTTTTAAAATTTTTATTGTACCATCGGTTGAAGCATCATCATGAATAATTATCTCTATCGGGAAGTTGGTCTTTTGCATGAGAAAACTGTCCAGTGCTTCCCTGATATATTTTTCGTGGTTATAGGTAATGCAAAGAAGACTAACTAACGGTTTCATTATTCTAAATCCAGTTTCATTCTTATAAACTTTCCGTCTTTTCCTTACTCTTAAAAACCCAAGGATTTATATAACTTGTATGCTCCGATGTTTTCATTTTTTACGCCGAGCTCTATTTTCTTTAATCCTAGGACATCCTTTCCTTATTCAATAATTTGTTCCGATGCCTTTCTAGCTATGCCTTTGCCCCAATAATCCATTTCGCCTATAAATACATGGTACTCGCCCTTTTTGTCTTTTATATCTGTCAAATAAATATTGCCCACATATTTTCCATCAGCTAATATCGCGAATCTTTTAGAAGACGGATCAGCAATGACCTTTTTAATCCAAGTAAGTTCATCTTCGATGGTTATTTCTCTATCGGGAGCCGAACCGGTATGCTCCCAGATTTTTGAAATATTGCGCCATTTTACAGATGTAAACGCATCCTTTTCTTCAAGAGGTCTTATCTTAACTTTCATTTATTAATTGTACTATTCTTATCATTTCCAGTTCATTGTACCTTTGGTCAATTGGCAAAGGTAGGATACTTTCGGTCAGATGATACTCCAAATCTTTTCCATTACACCATTCAAGGACATTAGGCCAATAGGTTGCCACGAAGACTTTATTGTTAATTAACCTTTTTCTTAACCTGACGTCCGCCGTTTGAAATGGGTAGATCATCGGACACGTGTAATCATTCAGGTCTGTTTTTAACAAATTTTTTTCAGCAAGTTTTCCATGTAAAAACTCAAAATTATCTATGCGCCTCTTTTTATTACTTTTAAAATCCACAGTGCTTAAAATCTGTTTTGTTAGCCTCGACATATGCATAATCGGCTGGTTATTCAGACTTTTGTCATTATTCTTAAATTCCTCATAAGCTTCTTCGGCTCCTAAGTCTATTCTTTTTATCAGGTGAGAGAATCTGTCATAAGATACATCTGTTCTAAGTTTTTCCTCTAACGATTTCCCGGTGTATAGCATCCCACCATCTGAAATTCCAAAAAATTTGCGTGGACTATAGATGGTGTGTCCTTTTTCTAAAGGCTCAAAATAGAAAGCCTGGCTACAGTCCAATATCAATTGTTCTTTATATTTTTTGGAAAGTTTGCGACTATAACTGTCCTTTATACCAAAGTAATTGACATACAGCAGAAACTCTCTTTCTTGAAGATCTATATTCTCAGCAATCTCAAGATTTTCGTCTATTTTATAAAAAGAATATTCAATACCAAGCTTCTTTAGAGGCTCAAGCATGACTTCGCATATGAATTTAGGTATATATGCCCGCTTGGCTTTATTGGCTTTTAATACATATCCAAAGGAATTCCTGGCGCTATTCAATAAGATCGCATCATGATGTAGAAAATCATTTCCACCTTTTAGCTCCAGCTCAAAATATCCGCCTATAGGCTCAGATGAATTCATAATTATCTAACATTATATTAACCTCTTTAGGGGAATTAAACATCAGAACATCTATGATCGAGAGTCCTGGTTCGAAAGGCCTTCTTTTCTGGTCATATTCAACTAAATCTATCTTTTGAAATTTTAATTTTATGCCCGTATCGGCATATTTTTTAGCATCAAAAAATTCTCTGCCTCCGGGCAGGTTCCAATATTCATCTACGTCTTCCATGGCTTTGCATATGTTCAGAGCCCATTCATCCGGGGCTGTTGGTGTTTCGATTTCCAGATCCATTTTAGAGAATACTTTTAAGTCCGTGGTAATGCCAAGATAATCACAAACGGCTTTTATACAGGATTTATTTAACGAAACTATGTCTGGAAATTCTTGTTTCAATGATTCTTCAACTAATTTGTTTACTTGAGGATAGTTAGGCGCGATCTTTTTATAAGTCTGAAGCTGGGCAATAATCTTAGCTTTCCAGTCCTGAGAATTATCAATCTGTGTATCTTTTATAGATGTATCGTGAGGATGCTTCACCAAAGGAACTTTTATATACAGCCATCCTTCATTTTGTTTAAGCACCCTATTGCGTTCGATCCAACCGTGACGTATGAACTGGACAGTATCGAATAAAATAAACTCATCGGTATGCTTAATAAGGCTAAAATAGCCTATGTAAGGGAAAAAATAAGGTTGCATGATAGCAACTTTTTTCATGTTCTTATTATCTCGCAAATTTTTCTGACTATATTTTCTTCTAAATCTTCATAGAGCGGCAGGCATAAAATCCTTTTTGAAATATCCTCTGAAATCGGACAGGCTTGGTTGATTCTAAGATAGGGCAAAGTATTTAAAGAAGGATAGAAGTATCTTCTTGGAAAGATATTTTCTGCATTAAGCTTATCAACAATACTAAGAAGTATTTCCTCACTTTTTAGTACAACCGGATAATAGGAATAGTTATATTCAGTGCTCCCTTTGACTTTTTGCTTTTTAAAATAATCCTCTAGCAACCCATCGTAGAGTTCTGATATTTTCTTTCTTTTATTTCTATTCTCATCTATATAGTGAAGGTTGCATAGCCCCATAGCGGCTTGGAACTCTGAAGCTTTGGCGTTTATACCAAGTCGGAAATGTTCGTCTCCAGTATGACCGAATCTTTTTATGAGTTCAGCTTCTTCTATTATTTTTTTATCTTTTGCGATAACACATCCGCCTTCAATAGTGTGAAAACGCTTGGTGGCATGAAAGCTGCAAATTGAAACGTCACCATAATCTAAAAGCGATTTGTTTTTATACCTAACCTCAAAAGCATGAGCTCCATCATAAATCACTTTCAAATTATGCTTTTTAGCTATTTCCTCAATGGCATCTATATCACATGGGTTGCCAAAAACATGGACGGCCAAGATTGCTCTTGTCCTTTCTGTAATGGCTGCTTCTATCTTATACGGGTCAATACAAAAAGTTTCGGGGTCTATGTCTACGAAAACCGGTTCACAATTCTCCCAAAGAATCGCGGAAGAACTCGCCACATAAGAAAAAGGGGTAGTGATAATCTCCCCTTCATCTATAGACAAGGCTTTTATTGCTATTTGTAGAGCAAGTGTCCCATTAGTTACCGTACGTAGGTTTTCTACCCCAAGGTATTCTCTTAACTCATTTTCCAGCTCTGTCAGGAGCGGACCTTGATTGGTGAGCTGATCACTTTTCCAGATTTTTTCTAAGTAAGCGTCATATTCCTCTTTGGGAGGCAAAAATGTTTTGGTTACATTAATTCTTTCTTTCAAGCTTTTTGTATCTCCCATGTATCATCCAGTTTCAGCGGGCCGGCCTTTGATATATCTTCTTCTTTTATTACAAACTGGTCATTTTTCTTGGTTATAGCGATCAGCTCGCGATTTTTAAACTTAAACAGCGCGCCGGTAATCGTATAAATCCCGCTGTTAAATACCGACGTATCCAAGGTGTATGCTATACGTCCGTTTTCTAATGGAATATCGTGTTTTTCTGTACTTATCTCGGCAATTGACACCCCGTTGGTTAAAACGGATATTCCTATGAATAAGGGTTCTTTGCTGTCTGTCTGGTAGGATATTTCAAAAAGCAGCTTATCTTTAGTCCGGCTTTTGATGCGTGTCTTGATTTTATGGCCAGAATATTCGTGTTGATCATCTTGATTTTTGGAAGGGGGGGGGGTAGATACATTAGCCTCGATATATTCGTCAGCTACTTCAGAAGGCGCTCCCTTGCCAGCCACTCTTCCCTCGCTTAAAAATATTGCTTTCGAGCAGAACCTCTTCACGGCCGCCATATCGTGCGACACGAATATCACTGTCTTGTCGCTGCCTTTTAGGCCCTCAAAATACTCATAGCATTTCTGCTGGAATGCTTTGTCTCCTACCGCTAAAACTTCGTCCAGTAGTAAAATGTCGCCGCGTGCTCTGATGGCTATCGAAAATGCCAAACGGACCTGCATGCCGGACGAGTAGTTCTTTAGCTTTTGATCCATAAATTTTCCAAGCTCCGCGAACTCTACGATCTCGTCATACATTGAGTCCATTTCTTTGCGGCTGAAGCCGAGTAGCGAGCCGTTAAGATAAACATTTTCCCTGCCTGAAAGCTCAGGATTAAAGCCCACGCCAAGCTCAATAAATGGCACAAGGCTGCCGTTAATTTTAATGTGGCCTTTGCTAGGATGATAAACCCCGGCAATGCATTTTAGAAGCGTGCTTTTACCGCTGCCGTTACGTCCGACTATGCCGAAAAACTCGCCTTTTTTTACTTCGAAGGAGACATCGTCAAGTGCATGCTGTTTTTCATTCTTAACTCTTGTAAACGGATTGAGGAAAAAAGATTTTAATGATTTCCGGTCTTTGTGTGGTAACACAAAATCTTTGGACAGGTTTTTAACCTCAATCGCTATATCTTTGTCCATTTAGATGTTCTCCGCAAAACTTTTAGATTGACGTAAGAAATAGATGAGCCCGAATACAAAAGTAAATATAACCATGGCAATAGGGATTAGCAGATAAACACTGCTGCCGAAAACATTTGAGGTAGTGGAAGTGCCGGCATAAGTTAAGACAGCTCTCGCTTCTTCAATTATTTGAGTAAGCGGATTTGAAATCATTATTTTTTGAATATTTTCATAAGGGACTTTGCTAAGAGGGTAGATTATAGGTATGGCATAAAACAAAGCTTGTCTTACAACCTCCCATATATGGTCTATGTCTCTAAGCCTTACGTATATTGCAGACAAAAAATAACCTGTACCCAAAGTAAAAATTACTAATTCAATAATAAGTATTGGAAATATTACTAAAGTCTTTAAAGAAATTTCATTAAAAGGGGCAAAGACTAAAATAAAGAAAAATACCACAATTAGGTTCAGAAGCATGTTTATAAAAGCTGAAGCGGTCGAAGCTATTGGTATAAGATACCTCGGTATATCTATCTTACGGATCAGGCTACCTTTTGCCACGATTGATTTCAGGGCTCCGCTGGTAGCTTCCGCGAAGAAGTTCCAAAGAACTATGCCGAGCAAAAGCGACATAGGATAGTTCGGCGACCCTGCTCCAAGCTTCAAAACCTTGCCAAATATTGTATAGAGTATGGCGAACATGAAAAGGGGCTTCAATATAGACCAGGTATAGCCTAAGAGTGATCCTTGGTACCTCAACTTGAAGTCGGTTCGGATCATCTCCAGCAGCAAGTTCTTTTGCTGGGTAAAATTAAAACTTCCGCTTTTGTGTATGCTCATTTAAAGTATAGATAGAATTTATCTATGTCTAATAATACAAGTATCTGGGTTGTTATCCCAAACTGGAACGGCAAGAGTCAGCTAGAAAAGTGCCTTGGTGCATTAAGAAAAGTTAGTGATATCAAAATAGTTGTCGTCGATAATAATTCTTCTGACGGTTCTGTTGAATTTATAAAAAAGAATTTCTCAAACATTTTGGTTATTGAAAATGAAAAAAACTTAGGTTTTGCGGGTGGAGTCAACAGGGGTATAGAGAAGGCTTTGAGTTATAACGCTAAGTATGTAGCACTGCTTAATAATGACGTAGTGATCAGTGATGGCTGGGTGCAGTCCTTGATCAACACGCTGGAAGAAGACGACACGGTAGGCGCGGCTACCGGAAAGTTGCTTTATAAAGACGGTAAAAAGGTTGATAACACCGGTGATGAATATTCGGTCTGGGGCCTTACTATAGCCAGAGACCGAGACGTAAAAACCGAAAAGCTGGAAACAAATGGCGGCGAAGTCTATGGCGCCTGCGCCGGGGCAGCTATGTATAGGGCCGAGGTTTTTAAGGACGTCGGGATGTTTGACGAAAAGTTTTTCGCTTATTATGAAGATTCTGATTTAAACTTCCGCATGCAGCTGGCTGGCTGGAAAACCAAGTATCAAGGCGGGGCTATTGCGTTCCATGACACCGGCGCAACCAGCCGGAAAATATCGGGTTTTACTACCCTGCAAACCATAAAAAATCAGCCCATGTTGTTTTGGAAAAACATGCCCTCGGGCTTGTTGTTAAAGACATTCCCGAGGTTTTTCTTGGCACACAGCGCGGTGATCTTAAGCACTGTGTCAAAAGGCCAGGTGTTGACGGCGTTTAAAGGACTTATCCTGTGCTTTAAAAACACACCGCATTATTTTATAGAAAGAAGAAAAATACAGAAAAACCGCAAAGTCGACAATGATTATATCTGGTCTATTTTATACAAGGATCTCCCCCCGACTGCTCATAGGTTAAGAAGATTTCGCTCGTTTTTTATCAGGAGCAGCTAGTAATAGTCCGCTGAGCAGCCACCACTCGGCTGCTACAGCTTCGTTAGACCAAGTGTGGAAAAGCAGGCTGCAGACGGTAAGGCCGGCAAATGCACTTATCATTACTCTTCCGTAAAAATCCTGTCTTTTATAGAGTCTTTTTAAGACAAGATACATCATGTAAAGAAGCAATGTCAGCCCGGCTATCCCTACTTCATAGGCTATCTGCAGGAAATAGTTCTCGGTCAGCACAACATCTTTAGTTTGTATCGAAACCAAGCCGGCAGTGCCCGGCCCATGGCCTATAGGCTGCTCAATCACCGATTTTGCCGTGGCTTCATAGAAATTCACCCTTTTCTCGTTCGGATCGTCCAGCTTGGTGTTCTCATCGGCATGAAAAACTATATTCTGAACCACATAGTTGTCACGAGCCACATACGTGCCCGCTACCAGCAAACAAATGCCGACCAATAAGACAGGCCAGAATCTTTTAATAAATTTCAGAACATTATTCTTATACTGCCACGTCAAAACCAAGCACACAGACAAAGCCGCGCCTAGCCAAGCGCTACGGGAAAAAGTCAGGAATATCACCAGACCATGAAGCAGCAGAAGCCCGCTTATTAATATCCTGGCGTCCTTCAGCTTGGACCAGGCTGCAGCAAGCAAAGTCAGCGGTAAGATTAAAAACGCGCCCAGGGACAAAGGATCTCTGAGCGTAGAGAACGCTCTGGGCAAATCCGGCTTATCATCAATGAAAAAATTGGGCTTCACACCCCTTTCCACACCGTAGCCGAAATGCGTCATGCTATCTTTCGGTAAAATCCACTGTAAGAGGGCGATCAGGCAAACGACAGTGCTTAGAAAAATTACTATTTTAAAAACCATTACAGGTTTGACCCTATCCTTCGATAAAATCGCCGCCGCAAACCCGACTATTAAATATCCGAATAGCCGGCAATTATATACGGTAGCTAAAAGCGCCGGACCTTTCTCTATATCCGGATTAACCGCCCAGATCAGGAAGTGAAAGCCTACATAAAGCACGCTTAAGGCTGAAATAAACCAGAAAAATTTATCTTTAAAGCCGTTCTTTACGTAAACAAGAGTCAAAGAGATAAGAACTACAAGGAACAAGGCTAAATCTTTCCAAATCTTCCACGCATCAAGTCCGCCGGTAAAAGTACTGAGCCACTGACTGAAAAATATGTGGAACGGCATATAGACCAAGAGCGCCAGAAATGCGAAGCACGGAATGCTGAATATTTTGCTCATCATCTATACTATAAACTATGTCAAAAAAGCACATTGTAATAGATGCGAGAAACCGGCGATCCAGTACCGGACGCTATGTCGACAGACTTGTTGAGAACCTGCAAAAGATCGATCCGGACAACCAATATACCGTTTTGGTCGAACCGGATGACAAATGGAAAATGATCAACAAAAACTTCAAAACCTCGGCCTGCGATTTCCAGCAATTTTCTTTCAACCCGCTAGATCAAATACGTTTTGCCCACCTGCTTTATTCCTTAAAACCAGACCTGGTGCATTTTACGATGACACAGCAGCCGGTTTTTTATTTCGGCAATATTGTCACTACTACTCATGACCTTACTATGCTCAAATATACCCGTGCCAGCCGCTTCCCAAGGTGGCTTCATAGCCTAGGTATATTGCTTTATCGCTTTTTGTTCTGGTGGAGCCATAAAAAATCCACTAAAATCATTGTGCCTAGCAAATTTACGGCCGAAGAACTTGCCAAATACCAGCCTTTTACCAAGAATAAGCTGGCCATCACCTATGAAGCCAGCGACCCGCCCATAAAAGCCAAAGCCATGGCCGTGAAAGGTGTTGAAAAACCGTTCATCTTGCATGTCGGCTCGGCTTTTCCCCATAAGAACCTGGATCGGCTTATACAAGCCTTTGATGAGATCAAGAAAACCCAGCCCAACCTTCAGCTTGTCCTGCCCGGGAAATTTAAAGACCAATTTAAAAAAGATATCATGAGATGGACAAACGACAGCGCAAACAGCTGGGATATCATAACCCCCGGTTACATAAACGAAGCGGAGCTGAAATGGCTCTACTCTAACGCCGCGCTTTATGTGCTGCCGTCACTGAGTGAAGGTTTTGGCTTGCCGGGCTTGGAGGCCATGGCGCACAATTGCCCCGTCATAGCCAGCGATAACACCTGTCTGCCGGAAATTTACGGCGATGCAGCTTTATACTTTGATCCCTTTGACGCCCAGGAAATTGCCGTGGAGATTGAAAAGGTCTTAACATCATCCCAGCTAAAGAAAAAGTTGGTTCTTGCAGGGCAAAAACAGCTTAAAAAATATTCATGGTCGAAGATGGCCAAAGAAACCTTAAGTGTTTATTTAAACCCATTACAAAATAAGCCATGAGGCGATATAATCAAGAAAGTGAACGAGGCAAACACAAACACGCAGGGCGGATCAGTTTTACAAAGCTTGCAACCTCAGGGCAATCTTACGCAGCAAACTTCCAGTAATTTCCAAACCGGCTCCGGTGTTAGTTTAAGCAACAGTGATACTACAAAATTATTAAACCAAAGTGTTAGTACCGGAAAATTAAGCGTCGCTGTGGCTAATGCCAATACCCAGGCATCTATTGCTCCACCTGAAAATACCGCCCTAAAAACCTCCGGGATACCCGCGGCTTATATATTTATTCCTATGGCCTTGCTGATCCTAGTTGCAATATTGGTCTACCGAAAAATGAAAAAGTTTGACAAAGAAACTCTGGGAAGCAGCGCGGCTGAAGAGATATTACTTGAGGAAGTTGCGACAATAGCCAAAACTAAGAAGAAAAGAAAGAAACCTAAGCGGCCTCATCATCATTAGGTTTTACTGCCTAATAACGGTTTGTTGAAGCAACTTTAAGCATATACAATATCTTCATCATGCCTAAGAAGAAAAATGCCGTAAGTACAAACAAGTTTAGTAGTTTTGTAAAAAGTGGAAAAAAGACTTTCCTTAAACATCGAATACTTGGTATTTTTTTAATCGTTGTTGGCGTCTGGGCACTTCTTTGGATCGGCCAGGCAGGGGTGGAGCGATACAGATTTTACGAGGCCGAGAAAAAGATAGACAAATTAGCATATAAATTACAGCGAGAGGTCGGAAACGATAAAGAGTTTGTGAAAAGAAAATACTGCGCTTATTCAAGCGTTCCTTATGGTAAAGGTAGACTAAGGTGTAGTATTTATGTTACACAAGATATTAAGGAAAAAAATATCGAAAATATAAATTCTCGCACGAAAAACTTTTTGAATAAATTTAAAAGTAATCAATTAATTAATCCTGATTCTTTTTCGTCCAACAATAAAAGTCTTTTTTCAAATGAAGATTTCCTATTTGAAAATACTTTTAACGAAATCAACTATAATTTTAAATTTAATGAGTCAAACTTGTACTGTTCATATATTTTGCGACCAGTTGCTAATTCGACGTACAGCTTAAATATTCTTATTGGGTGTACAGAGAAAACTAAATTTCCTTATTTCCCTGTACAGAAGTAGGTTTTTTATTATAATAGACGATGATTTAAGTAGAGGTCGTCTATGCGCAGGCTTGTTTGGCGTTCTAATAAACTGTTCTGCTTCGTTGCAATTTGTATAATACTCCTTTCTTTTACTGGAAGTAGTATTCTAAAAAATCATGTATCTGCAGACGAGTCAGTTTCTCCATGGTTGGCCGCCGAAGCACCGACACTTACGAATATTGAGAGCGACTTTCTCTAGCCTGCCGATAAGAGTTGATGGTAATAAAGAATGCATAATAAAACAAAAAGTTATCCTAAGGCCGAAGAAGATTATTCCTTTCCAATCCGAGCAAAGTAATATGGGATGTGAAGTAGATACGTTGTTTGGTGCTACTCTTGGAGGTGGTAGCGAACTTATAAGAACTGGCACGAATATAGCGGGACCGGTTTATGACCTCTCTGGATTTAAACTTAGACCCATAGGAATCCCAAGCAGCGATACTCTAATAATATCTAATAAGAACGCTCCGTCCGGCTCTTATATAACTCTTGAGAAAAATGTAGCAAGCCGGCTTGAAACCAATGTTAATCCTGTAGACGGCACCGTGAAACATGTTTTAGGCGAAGCTAGTGCTGGCGACAGCCTGCTCATAAAAGACGAGTTTTCCCGGCCGATGGATGTCCGCATAGATACGATGAAGTTTTCTGGCAATGGTAATTGGGCCGTATTCGATAATTCATACATTGGCTTGACCCGGCTGGGTATAAAGACCGGTGAGACGCTGCTTTTTGCGCCCGGCTTTAGATACGACACAGGCCAAGACCCCGGCCTAAAGCTAGCGGTTAGCAGCGACGGCCGGTATGCAGCCGTTTCTTCTGTTAATTATTTTAGAATTTATGACCTAGACACTTGCGTTAAGTCATCGGATCCGGGTACTCCCGCTAACTGTCAATACCGTAATCTTGAAAGCATTCTAAAAAATGTAATGCCGGATTATATTGGTTCGTCGCCTCGGTATTTGAGTTTTACTGATAGTAACAATCTTAAATTTTACGGGGCAACTAAGAAAGACGGGGTTATTAAATGGTATTCACAGTTTTTGACTGCCGCCGGGCATTCGCCCATACTTTTCCCGTATCTTGCCTTGGGCGATTCATTTTCCAGCGGCGAAGGTGCCCGGGATTATAAGCCGGGTACAGATGTAAGAAACCCAAAGAATAAATGCCATATATCTGTCAGGTCTTATCCCTACCTTATAAGTGCGCAGCTGGGGATGGACCGTTACGAAACTATAGCTTGCTCAGGCGCAAAGATTAAAGATATAAACGGTCAATACCTATCAAATTATCAAAGTGATGATCCCCAGATGGATGGTAAATCTAATGACGATAATGATGATGAAATTTTTGGCAATTTTTTACCAGGATATAGAATGCAGAAAGATTTTGTATTTAAATATAAACCAGATAAAGTTACTATATCCATCTCTGGAAACGATATGGGCTTTGGAGGTATTGTAGAAAATTGTGTCGTCTGGGCAGATCACTGCTATTCTCAGCCGAGACAACGAGCGGAACTTGTCAAAACAGTCAACGATAGATTCCCCGAGCTGGTCAATATGTATAACCAGCTCAAGAGCTCTTCTCCGGTGACGACTATTTACGCCATTGGCTATCCTAAATTGGTAAACCCCGGCGGTGGTTGCGGACTAAATGTCAAAGCCTCCCAAGAAGAGCTGGAGTTTTTTGACGGATTAGTCAGCTATATAAACTCGGTCATCAAAAAAGCGGCCGACAACGCCGGCGTATTTTATGTTGAT
>CAMLDK010000008.1 GCA_946478995.1 uncultured Candidatus Saccharibacteria bacterium
TAGAAGTATCGGCAAAAACGGAAGAAGGCATAGATAAGCTGCTGGAAATGATCTTGCTCGTTTCAGATGTGGAAGAACTAAAAGCTGAGGAAAAAGGGCCGGCGTCGGGCTTGATCATAGAAGCCCATATGGAAAAGGGCCGCGGTCCGGTAGGCGTAGCTTTAGTTGAGCACGGAACATTGAAAAAAGGCGAGTTCGTGGTAGCCGGCAATACATACGCTAAGATCCGCAACCTTGAATCTTCTACAGGAAAACCCATTGAGACTGCCGGTCCCTCAACCCCGGTTACATTGACCGGGTTTAAAAATCTTCCTCGTTTTGGCGATGAATTCGAGGCGGCAAAAGATGAAAAAACCGCCCGCAAATTAGCCGAAGAAAATACACTTAAATTCAAGCAATCCGGCAAAGAGGAAGTCACCAGCGGAGATTTGATCCGTATCATTGACCGACAAAACAAAGTTTCCGAACTGAATATTATAGTCAAAGCAGATGTACAGGGCTCTTTAAAGTCCGTTATCGATAGTCTACGGGCACTTAACGCCGAAGAAGTAGCTGTCCGTATAGTAGGCCAGGGCATAGGTGGAGTGAGCGAAAAAGACGCGCATTTAGCTGCCACTTCGGAGGCTATAATTTATGCCTTCAACGTAGATACCTCGACAAATATAAAGCAGCTTGCCAATAGGGACGGAGTATCTATTCGAGAGTTTAAGGTAATCTATGAATTAATAGATAATGCCAAAGAAGAAATGCAAAAACTTCTTGCTCCTGAAGTTATCACAACCGACCTAGGCAGGCTTCTTGTGAAGGGCATATTTAAGATTACCAAAACTGAAGTTATCTGTGGCGGCGAGGTTACTAAAGGCAAGCTTCAAATCCCGGCTTTGGCTACAGCTTATCGAGGAGATAAAGTATTGGCAGAAAAGCTTGAGATCGTTGGCCTAAAACGCGGTCCGCAAGAGGTGAAGGAAGTTCCCCAGGGCGAAATGTGCGGCGTGAGCTTTAAGAGTGAGAGCAGAGTGGATTTAAATGAAGGCGACAGACTCGAATTTTATACCCTAGAAACGAAGCAAAGGACTCTATAGGAAAGGGCAGAAAGTAGCTCATGGCAAGGTTTGAAGGTGGGTTTCCAAGTTCTTATGAAGACGAAGAAGATGACCTAGAAGATTTAGGAGATAGCGGTGCTGAATTTGACTTTTATAGTCCAGAGGATGGAGTAGAAGACGAGCCCTCCGCGGAAGAAGCTGACTTTGCCGAGAATCTGGCAAAAGCCCTAAGAGGTGAAGAACAGCACGGACTTGAAATATTAGAGGAAGCCGAGGATAGCGAAGAGGAATCTACCGAGGAAGAGCTGGCCGAAGAGTTGTCGGCTGAAGACGAAGGCGAAGGGGAAGAAGCAGAAGATGATGAGCCGGAAGCTGAGTCCGAAGAGCCCGGCAATGCCGAAGAACAATCGGAAAGTACGGAAGAAGACAGCGAGGATACTGAAGCAGAAGATGACGTTTCCGCAGAAGAAGATGCGGAAGATCAAATAGAAGCTGAGGATGCTGAGGAAGTTTCTGAAGAAATTGACGCCGAAGCCGACGCTGAAGATTCAGCCGAAGAGAGCTCAGAGGAGCTGGATGAAGGCGGCGCGGAAGACGAGACGGAACAGCAGGGAGAGGCTGAGGAGTCCGACAGCGTTGAAGACGCCGACCAAGCACCTGAGGACGAACCGGATACTGAAACCGAGGGCGAAGCTACTGTAGAAGATGAAGCGGCTAGCCAGACACAGGAAGAGTCAGCGGAAACCGAAGAACCTGCCGATGAGTCAGACCAAGAATCAACAAGCGAAGAATCCGCTGAGGATCCAGAGAATCTAAATGAATCTTCCGCAGAAGATGAAACTGCAGAAAATGAAGAAATGGCAGATGAATCAGAAGAAGGTCAAGAGAAGGCCGAAGAATCCGTCGAAGATGACAATGAATCAGAGCAAGAAGATAATGAAGACAGCCACGACGATGAAGAAGCGGAGCCTGCCGCTGAAAACAATGCCGAAGAACCTGATGAAATAGTCATAGAAGATATTAATTCCGGGGAACAGCCGGCGGATACAGGCTCCGAAGAATCCCCTGAAGAGGGCTTGGAGACTGATAGTGAAGAAGATATGGAAAATACTCAAGAAGGCGAAGAGGCCGACGAAGAGACCGATGAAGAGGTACTCTCAGAAGATACCGAAGAAGAACCTGGTTCCGAAGACGCTCCTGAAGAAGAGGAGCAAGCTTCGGAAGCCGCCGAAGATTACGACGATCTTGACCAAGAGTTTGCAAGCGGAGAAGATACAGAAACGGACCAGCCTGATACGCCTGAAGCTCAACAGGCTGCTGAGGCGAGCGACCAAGATCAAATTACGGACAGCGAAGACTTAGAATCAGATCAGGAAGTTGAAGTAACCTCTGAAGACGAGGCGGAACCCGACCTTGAACAAGCTGATAATGAACAGCTTGCTGAAATTCCAGGCCAGGATCCGGAAGATTCAGGTGTTCAACCGGAGGAAGAAAATACATCAGAAGATGAGCATAAATCCGGCAACCAGGAATTCGTATCGGACTTAAATGAAGACATCCAAGCTAGAAGTAACCAGGAATATTATGAGCAGACACTGGGTAAGGAGGATGAAGATTATGCCCATCCTGAACGCGAGAAAGAAGCCGCGAACGAACTGCAGGATCAGACGGGTATGGAGAAAGAGATACAAAATGCCGAAATTTCAAAGGAAAAACAGTTAGGTCCTAAAAGCACCCAGCAGGATTTCCAATCTGGCGATTTCGGTGCGGACCAAGGGCTTTTAGAACAATCTTCTGATGACCCGTCTCAGGCCCAAGGCAGCTATCAGCAGCCTCAACATGCCATTCATATTAATGCCGAGCCAATAGAGCATTATGAGCCGCCACCGAAGAGTAAAATACCTAAAGCCGCTATAGCAGCAGGAGTAGCCGGAGGTATATTACTCGGCCTGATCTTATTCTTATAGTATCAATTTGCGCAAAAGTAACGCTAATGGTAAAGTACTTGACTTTTTCTAATGTTTATGCTAGTATTAGGAGCAATATCAAAACTTGATAAAAAATAAAAACAACAGTAGAAAGATAAAGAACCATGGCCACACCCATACCAGGAAATACACCATCACCAGAAGTAGCCTTTGAAAACCCGGGTAATAATCCAGCTGGAACACCGGAACAGTTTGATATGGGCCAAAACCCCGATGGTACTTTCCGGAGTGTAGGCGAATCCGTTGGAAGCTGGAGGCCAAATGCCGACCCCTCAGTAGTAAACTTTGAAGATTTACAGCATGCTACGGCACGAATAGTAAGAAGTCCCGAGGGGCGTAACCCGGGCGGAGATGGCCTTGAAACCTTATCCGGAGCAGGCTTACTCTCCGAATTAAGAGGGGCTATCAATGATTTTAACGGCGTAGGTTCAGAGCGTGAAACCATGTCGAGGTTAAGTAGATTTAATCCATTTCGTCATGAAAACCAAAAACATACTGCCGAAGATGTCAGGCGGGCTGCCGGAAGACTTGATGCGGTCCAGGAGGAGATGTCTGTACGTCTGGAGGAAACTCTCCGCGATAAAGAGCGTAACGGGAATCCTTACTTTAATGAAGACGCAATTCAAACAGCTTTAGCAGCACATAAACTATTCGGTACTTTCACCGTAGCCAGGCTGAGAAAAGAAAGCCTGGAAAACCAAGCCGACAGGTCTAATTCCCGCGGTATATTAGGTAGGGTAAGCAACTTCCTGACCAGAAGAGTGGTTGATATCGACCAGAGAGTTGAAAGCCAGGACATTAGTAAGATGGGCGGCAGGTTAAGGAAGCTTGGTTATTTTGGGATCACAGCTTTACCGCTCGGCGTAGCAGGTATAGCCGCTATTCCTCTGCTAGGACTTGGCGCAGGAGCTGCAGCAGTAGGTACCGGCGTTTTTGCAGCCGGAAGAGTCGGCCGAGGTTTATTCTCGGCAAAAATACAGAATACAGCCGACAGCATAACGAGGGCTGAACAAGACCAGATTGAGAGGGTAGGCCAGCAAATGAGCCAAGCTGATAGGGGCATTACTTCCGCATTTGTAGAGGGTGGCGAGGCCAAGGTCAGGCAAGCAGACAGACGGTTGCTGATGGCTGCTGGCGCTACGGCCGCCTTCGGCGCATTAGGTTATCTTGGCGGTAATATTATAGGAGATGTCGGAAGAGACTTGAAAGATAATGGAATACTCCACTACATGGGTGATGGGGTTGATAAGGCTACAGATTTTGGAGATGACTTTATAGCCGGCGATGGCAATGACGGCGGCGGATCAGGCGGAGATCAGGGTAGTGACGGCGGATCAGGCGGAGGTGACGGGCCCGATAAAGAAGCTATGCCTCCTGAATCAACTGACACTGGCGAGCATGATTCCGGAATAGGCGATGCGGTAGATAAGGTAACCGGTATTATAAACGGTGCCACAGATGCTGCAAGCTCTGCTTACCAGGACATTAAAGAACAAGGACTACTTCACTACCTCAACGAAGGAGTCGATGCAACTCACCACTTTGGAGATGATGTACTGAACGGTGTAGATACGGAACACACACCTGATACGCCCGATGCGACCGATATTCCCCAAGAGGGCGGGAATGGAGGAGCTGATACTGTTCCTCATGAGCCAAAAAGCCCGGGCAGCCCTACTGATGAGCACATGGCCGAAACCCACCAAAGAGACGTGGCGAATTTCCTTGTTGATGCCCATACAGGTGAGAGAATTTCAATAGATACCCTTAATGTAAAACCCGGCGGCGGATTCATCACTACTTTTCAAGAGCAGTACGGGCTAAGCAGCCAGCAGGCCAATGACCTATATTATAGGGTTGAACCGCATTTGAGAGGAATGGACGGGACTTATGCCGGCCCGGGCGATGTGAGAGTATCTGCTCCCGGCGAGCTGAAATTGTCTGCGGATGCAAGACAAGCTGTCCAAGACGAGCTTATAAAGATGGGAATAGCTGAGAACAAACCGGTTAGCGGAAGTATTGCAGACGCTAAAGCACTATCCGGCCCTGGAACTGACCCGTCTGCAGGAGCTGATACGAAACCTGGTCCTACTACGGGCGGACTTGAGGCCGAAAAGCCTATATCCCCGGAAGAAGCTATAAAGGGTGAGATCGATGGATACCTTGACCCCAACAGGCTGCAAGATGATGAAGCGTGGGATTACGTCGAAAATGTTATCAGCGGCGCAGAGAACGGCGCCATAAGCGCTGAGCAAATGTCCGCTATTAATGATCAAGTAACAAGTAGGATAGAGGTTCTGAATGGATTAGAGGCCCAGCTTGACAAAATTCAGGTCCAAGGCGGCTCAGCAGAACTAGAAGTATATGAGGATCGACTTGATCTTGCTTTGGACAGACTGGAGCACGTAAGAAGGATCCTAGAAGAAAGCATGCAGCGATCACAGGAATTAGATTCCGGAGAATAAATTAATAAATAAATACGTTAATGCTAAAATAAAAAGGGGAATAAAATGTACAAACTCGACAATAACTTTCTAAAAGAACTAGGCTTAGACAGCTTGCCATCTGCTGAAAAGAACAAGATGCTGGCTCATATCTATGAAACACTTGAGATGAGGGTCGGTATAAAACTAGCCAGCAAGATGACCGATGCTCAACTGGATGAGTTTGAAAGCTTTATAAATAAGAATGACCAGAAAGGTGCGCTTCATTGGCTTGAAACCAACTTTCCGAATTATAAGGATGTGGTAGCCGATGAGCTAAATAAGCTCAAGAAAGAGGTTAAAGCTTCTGCTCCGGTAATCTTAGAAGAGATAGCGAAATCTACCACCGGTTCAACCGAGGAAAAACACAATACTCCTCATAATTCAGACGGCAAAACACAATAACTTTAAATTTAAAGTTATTTTATATAACCCCTTATAAATTCACCGGCAGTCATCGGTTTCTTACCGGAGGGTTGGAGGCGTTGGATTGTCAATGAGTTTTTCCCGCAGCCGACAATAAGTGTATTCTTGTCGGTTTTTATTTCTCCAGGTTTAGATTCGGCCTCAAGTACGTCAGCGTCTAATATAATGCAGTCGACATCATTTATTTTGGCTTTGCTTTTTGGCCAGCCGGCGTAAGCCCGTATCTCTCGCTCTATTAATATTGCCGGCTTATCCCACGCAATTATCCCATCTTCTTTAGAGATTTTTTTCGTATAGCTAGCTTCATTTTCGGATTGCGGCAAAGGCTTGGCCTTGCCTGATAAGATATCGTCCAAACACTTTATCAAAAGCCGACACCCTAAAGTTAAAAGCCTATCAGCTAACTCCTGCTTGGTTTCCGTACCTGTCAGGTCTATCGCCTGCTGGGCTATTATAGGCCCTTCATCCATTCCTTCCGCCACTTGCATAATAGATACGCCGGTTTTATTTTTACCGCTCAGGATAATTTCTTCTATCGGTGTAGGGCCGCGTCCCTGGGGCAGCAGAGAAGGGTGTATGTTGATAATGCCGTAAGGAAATATATCTATGACGGTTTTCGGCAGAATCCGGCCATAGGCCACCAGTACGCCTATATCAGGTTTTAGTGAATGTAATTCTTCTTCTTTGTCTTCCAGGTCTTTATCGACACTATGTATTTTATATCCATTATTTATCAAGGCCTGTTTGACGGAAATATTGACCGATATTCCTGTTGCCAGCTTTTCATTACCAAAAAAAACCAGCTTAGCCACTTTCAACCCCAAAAGTCAGGATTATTTTTTATGGTTTTTTCGTAATCAAGTTCTTCAAGCTCTCCGCTTTCTGTAAGTTTATAAAAACTATCGGGATTCTCTTTGATATGGTCGATGAACATTATGCCGTTCGTGTGGTCTATCTCATGCTGCAGTACCCGGGCTAAAAATCCTTCGGCTGTCATTCTGATCTCTTTTCCGCTTAGGTCCTGAGCTTTGATTTTAACCTTATTGTGCCGGGGAACTTTGCCATATATATTCTTAACGCTTAAACAACCCTCATAATCTTCGATTATATCGCCTTCGAGCCTTATTATTTTCGGGTTAACCAGCGTTTGAAATGTCTGATCAGACTTGTTGTTGAAGTCATTCCTGATGATTACAAGCTTTAAAGGAGCATTGATCTGAACCGCAGCCAGAGCTACTCCTACTTCATGTTTTCTACTTTCTTCCCATGACAAAGTAGCGCTGATCATTTTTTTTGCTAGATCAGAAACCTCCTCAGATAATATATTTACCTTTTTTGACCTCTGCCTTAAAGATTTATGAGGCAGGGTTATAATGTCCGATTTATTCATTTCCCTAAGTATAGCAACTATTGCCTATAAGAAGTTAACCGGATCAAGATCTTTCTTGAGATTATTGGGAAGGGTCCTGGCTATCTCAGCTAAGACTTTTCTATCTTTCGCCATAACTATAAGCTGCCAGTAGAACTTATTGAGTCTTTTTTCGACAAAACTTGGGGAGGGACCCAGGATTTTGATATTTTTATAATCCTTACTTAAGATAGCAGCAGTCTTATCCAGGGATTTTTCCGCCCCTGATCTGTTCGTGCTGGCTGACTGTATTTTAAGCGCGCTCCAAAAAGGCGGGAAACCTAAGATTTTGCGTCTGGACAGTTCTTCCTTGTAAAAATCAATCCAGTCTTTCTTGTTATATCCGATTATTTCACTTTTGGGAGTAAAAGTTTGAAGTATGACTTTACCTTTCTTGTGGCCTCGATTTACTCTACCGGCAAGCTGTTTGATAAGTTGGTAAGAACGTTCATTCGAGGTGTAGTCCGGAAAATTTAATACATTTTCCGTTATAAGCATTACAACAATAGACAAATTTGGCAGATCAAAACCCTTTGAAATCATTTGTGTTCCTACAATTATATCTACCTTTCCCTCACTGAGGGCATCGAAGTTATTTTCAAGCCGATCGGCTTTGCTGTTGTCTTTATCATAACGTTTAACCTGAGCTGAGGGGAAGGCTTTGGCTAAGGCTTCGGTAATGGCTTTGGTTCCCGGGCTAGTGAAGAATATATCTATCGATCCGCAGTCCGGACAGGATTTAGGAACATTCGATTTATAACCGCAAGTATGGCATACGGCGAAGCCGGAATCTTGATGGTAAACCAAAGGAAGGTCACAGTTTAAACATTTAAGTTGCCAACCGCATTGTTTGCACAAGACCGACCTGAATGTGCCCCGTTTATTGAGATATACCAAAACTTGCTCATTCCTATCTAAAGCATTAGAAATTTCTATAAGCGAAGTCCTGCTTAAGAGAGGATAAGAACTTTGCTCATTCCTATCTGATAGATCTACTATTATTTCTTCGGCTTCCGGGCGCTTATTCGTAAGGGCAGAGGTGTGAATATTGAGTATTGTCCCCTTTTTTTGTTCAGCTAAGTAGTATTCACTGACAGAAGGGGTTGCCGAACCGAATAAAAGCGAAGATTGTGTTATCTGTGAAAGCTTGCTTGACACGCGGTTGGCAAGATAGCGAGGAGAAGATTCTTGCTTGTATGAAGTTTCATGGAACTCGTCAACGACAATCAGCCCTAGATTGTGAAAAGGGAGGAATAAGCTTGAGCGGGGACCGATAATTACAAGTGGCTTTTTCCCTTTATAAACTCTTTTGTGAAGTTCTAATTTTTGTTTTGGAGTCAGGTTTGAATGGTTAATTAGGACGCTGTTTTTAAAAATACTTTTGAAATATTGCTCTAGGGGTGCCGTCAGGGCTATTTCGGGCGTTAGAACAAGTACTGATTTCCCATGATTGAATTTATTCCGAGCTAGCTCCGCGTAAATTCTTGTTTTGCCGCTGCCTGTTACCCCGTTTAATAAGAAAGTCCCGCTGCCTTGGCCGATCTTATTGTATATATCCAGCTGCTCAGGGTTGAGCTCGGGATTGATCTGGTTAATTTTATTTGAACCAACTGTCTTTTCTTTGCTTTCGTAGGTGTATTTTGATAGGTAGGACGGCAAAAAAAGTTTCATAATAGCGCCGCTTTCGCCCGGATAATAGGTTTCCATCCATTCAAATAGAGCGAGCTGTTCAGTAGTAAGCATTAATCCGTCGATTTTCCTATCGATATTGTTTACACTGAATTTTGGTTTAGTCACCTCTTGGTAGATAGCCGCTAAGCAACTCGTTTGCCTGAGCTTGACTTCTATAACCTGCCTCTTTTCTAATTTCTCTTCTGAGCTGTAGGTGAGACGGGTCTCTCTATTGTACCTATTAGTCGCTAAATACACCTCGTAGTAGTTCATAGATATAAGTATAGACCTTAGGGCCGTTATTTATTTGCCAGAAAGACGCATCTAGGTGTATATTGATATACTAGACGTTGTTTCAATGACATCGGACTAATGTCTAAAAGAGGAGAGTATGTTAGACGTTTTTATTACATCAAGGGTGAGACGGAAGATTATTGTCGTATATGCTAAGTATCCTGATTTTAAAACTCATGTCAGGGGACTTGCAAAGCTTATAAAAGAAGATGCCGGCAATATACAAAGAGAATTAAAGCGCTTGGAGAAAATAGGTTTCCTCACAAGTGAAAAGCAGTCTAATACCAAGGTATATGCTACAAATAAGCATTTTGCAATCTTCAAGGAACTTCAAAGCATCGTACTGAAATCACAAAGGGCGGCTGCGCAAAAAAGACAGGTTTCCGGCAAACCTCAAATAACTCCTTGAGTTCTGGTTAAAACTGAGATAAAATAGAGAAAATGATACAGGTCACTAAAAAAGACTCTAAAGAGTCCACAGAAAATATGCTCCGTAGGTTTAACCGCAAGGTTCAGCAATCGGGTATTGTAGCTATAGTGCGTCAAAATCAGTATTTTGAAAAACCTATCAGCAAAAGTGAAAGGCGCCAGAAAGCTATCATCCGAAAACAGAGGAAAGAGCAAAAGCTTAAGAAAATAAAGCTTTCCTAAGCGGTTTATCGGCTATACTGGGTTTGGATTCATGGGTAATTTATACGATAAGATTAACGATGATTTGAAACAGGCTATGATCAAAAAAGATCATAAGCAGGTTTCAGTGCTTAAGCTTCTTAAAAGCGGTATTTTATATGCGGCGGTTGATTCAGGATCGAGAGATAATATATCTGACGAGCAGGTTCTGGCTGTTTTAAGAAAAGAAGCAAAGAAACGTCAAGAAACAGCCGACCTATATGCCAAAGCCGGGGACAAGCAAAGAGAAGAGCACGAGAGATACGAGAAAGAAATAACCGATCAGTATCTGCCCGACATGCTTACCGAAGAACAAGTAGCTAAATTAGTGGATGAAGTAGTAGATGGCTTAGACGATATAAGTCTAAAGATGTTAGGAAAGGTTATATCGGAGGTCAAAGTCCGCTCGAACGGTTTGGCTGACGGATCCATGACTGCGCGGCTTGCTAAAGAGAGGCTCAGCAAATGATCTTATTAATGGGGCTCGCCGGTTCGGGAAAAGGAACGCAGGGTAAGCTTCTATCTGAAAAGCTTGATTACGAATATATCTCTACCGGTGAATACTTGCGGGAATATCTTAGCGAGAACAGGAAGGAGCAAATACTTGCCGGCAAACTAGTTGATGACGACGAAATGATAAAAATTATCAGTGAGTTTTTGGATCGGACTGAAGAAGAATCCATATTAGATGGATTCCCAAGATCCGAAAGTCAGGCGGAGTGGCTGCTTGAAAGGCATAAAAAGGGTGACATTAACATCGAAGCTCTTGTATATCTTAAAGTGCCTAAAGAAGAGTTAATAGACAGGCTTTTGGCTCGCGGGAGGGCTGACGATAATGAATCAGCTATAAACACCAGGTTTGAAGAATATAGCCGCGCTACCCAGCCTATAATTGAGAAGTATGGCAGGGAGGGGATTAAGATTATCGAGGTGGATGGAAGCGGTCCTGTCGACGATATACATCAGAACATACTAAAACGACTTGGCAGATAACAGCCATATGTATACGAAGATCAAAACCGAACAAGAGATTGAAAACATGCGTATAGCCGGTAAAATGTGCGCAGAAATATTATCAGCTTTGAAAACTACCGTAAAAGCCGGTATGTCCACCCAGGCGCTGGCTGATATCGCGCGGGCACAGCTTGAAGACAAGGGAGGCAGCCCGGCATTTTTAGGCTACCATGAATTTCCTGACGTCATATGTATATCTGTAAATGATGAAGTTGTGCATGGAATACCGAAGGACAGCAAGGTTATACAGGACGGTGATATAGTCAGCTTTGACTTCGGAGTCATGTACGAGGGCATGATAGTAGATAACGCCATATCCGTGGTGGTCGGCGCGAGTGACCCCAGGAAAGATATGCTGATTAAGGCCACTAGAAAATCTTTAGCAGCCGGCATTCAAGTATTAAAAAATGGCTGTAAAACCGGTGATATTGGTCAAGCCATACAGCAGGTATTGGACAGAAATAAACTTGGGATTGTAAGGGATCTGGTGGGT
This sequence comes from uncultured Candidatus Saccharibacteria bacterium, assembly GCA_946478995.1. Next base: position 11,490 of record CAMLDK010000008.1, read on the forward strand.
CATGGCGTAGGACATGAGGTTCATGAAGAGCCCAACATTCCTAACTACGGAAAAGCAGGCACTGGTTTTGAGCTGAAAACCGGCATGACGGTCGCTATTGAGCCTATGGCCACTCTTGGAAATGAAAATATATACGTCGATAAAGATAGGTGGACGGTAAAGACGGTAGATAAGTCGCTGTCAGCTCATTTCGAACAGACTGTACTAGTGAAGGACAATGGGTATGAAATACTCACTCCTTTTATTTAAAAAAGATTGATTTACTAAGCTTGGTGCGCGAGTCAATAAACGCTATACTTTCATTATGCGCGAAAACTCTTCTCAGTTTTTTGTCGGCCTTGATATTGGAACAACTCAAGTCAGATGCGTCGTCGGCGCCTTAGACAGTTCTTCAGAAGAACCTAAAATATCTATTGTGGGCTACGGTATGTCTGAAAATACCGGTATGAAAAAAGGGGTTATTGCCCATATTGAGGAAGTTACCTCAGCCGTCCACAATTCTATAATCGAAGCCGAAAGAATTTCCGGTATTAAGATAGAGCACGCGACCGTAAATATAAACGGTTCCCATGTAAGCGGCTTGAACTCCAAAGGAGTTATAGCTATAAGCGCGTCGTCAAAACAGATATCTGCGGCCGATAAATATCGGGCCGAAGAAGCGGCAACCATAGTGCAGCTCCCTTCTAACCGAGAAATTATCCAAGTGTTCCCTAAAAACTACCAGGTAGATGGACAAGATAGCATAAAAGACCCGGTGGGTATGCAAGGGGTCAGGCTGGAAGTCGAGACTCATATTATCACTGCTGCAACCCCGTATCTTAAAAGCCTGGATCAAGTGATGAAATCTGTCAGTGTCTACCCATCAAGCTATACGGTCAGCGGTCTGGCAGCGGCGGAAATGGTTCTATCAAGGAAACAAAGAGAAGCTGGCTGCTTACTCATTGATATAGGAGCATCAACCACCAACATAGCCGTAATAGAAGACGGCGAGGTACAGCATATCGCAGTCATACCTATAGGGGGCATCAATATAACTAACGATTTGGCTATAGGCTTGAAAATAGATCTTGAGATCGCCGAGAAAATAAAATTGAAGCATGCGGCACTCGCAGATACGGCCAAAACAGGAAAAGTAAGCGTCGAAAAGAATAAGAGAAATTATGTCTTTGAAGCCGATGATGTGAATATGATAGTAGAAGCCCGGGTTGAAGAGATTTTAGAATATGTAGACAAAGAATTGGAATCCATCCATAAATCTCAGAAATTGCCTGGAGGAGTGATACTTGTGGGCGGGACTTCCAAGATACCTGGTATAGCGGATTTTGCGAAGGATAAACTAGGGTTATCGGCAAAGACCGGATCGCTAAAGAATATAAATGGCATAATGGACGGCTCAAAGGACTTAAGGCTTATCAGCGGGGTAGGTCTTATGTACCTTGATATGATCTTTGGACAGACAGGGGACAGCCATAATCTGAACAAAAATAGTTTGAATATCCATACAGGCGCATCAATAATTAGGACGATTTGGTCAAAGATAAAACCCTGAGCTTAATGTTTGAACAACACGTTTGTGTGGGGTATACTTTGAGCAGTATTAAGCTAAGGAGTTGTTGAAATGCCCCAAGTTTCACCAGGAATTGAAACATTTGCACGGATTAAAGTAGTTGGTGTAGGCGGCGCTGGCGGAGCTGCCGTAAATCGTATGATTGAATCCGGTGTAGATGGGGTGGAGTTTATAGTTATAAATACGGATGCCCAGGCGCTCCATCACTCCAAAGCTTCGACCAAGATACATATAGGACATGACACTACTAAAGGTCTCGGTGCGGGAGCTGAGCCTTCCGTCGGAGAGAAGGCGGCCCAGGAATCAGCTGAGGATATAAAGAAAGCTTTAGAAGATGCCGATATGGTATTCGTAACTCTAGGGGCTGGCGGAGGAACCGGCAGCGGCGCAGGCCACATAGTAGCCGGTTTGGCCAAGGAGCAGAATGCTTTGGTGGTGGGATTCGCTACAAAACCTTTTGCTTTTGAGGGAGATAAAAGAGTTAAAAATGCTGACGTAGCAATTGAAAAGCTAAGCAAGAATGTCGATACATTGATTACTATTCCAAATGACAGGCTATTGCAGACAATAGACAGGTCTACTCCTATCCTCGAAGCCTTCAAAGTTGCCGATGATGTCCTGCGCCAGGGAGTACAAGGTATATCTGATCTAATAACTGTTCATGGGTTAATCAATTTGGATTTTGCCGATGTCAGGGCCGTCATGAGCAATGCCGGATCCGCACTGATGGGAATCGGCCGGGCAAGCGGCGACAACCGGGCTGTAGAAGCTGCCCAACAAGCAGTTGAATCTCCCCTTCTCGAGGTATCTATCGACGGAGCCAGAGGCGTACTATTCAACGTCATAGGCGGCAACGACATGTCTATGCATGAGATTAATACAGTTGCTGAAACTATAACCGCTTCTGCCGACAAAGATTCGAATATCATCTTCGGGGCGACGATTAATCCTGACATAGAAGGCGAGCTTATAGTTACCGTGGTAGCCACCGGCTTTGAAGATTCTTATTTCTCCAAACAAGCCTCGTCCCACCTGCAAACGCTTATAAGCGAGAGCGGTAGCGACAATGAAGCCGAAGGTCAGGAAAAGAAGAAATATGGGTTTAGCAGTAGTAATTCCGTAGATGCCGTAAGTAAAGATGAAATCCCTACTGATATAAACTTAGATTTGGATAGCGGCAATGAAGGCATCTCTTCAGACTTCAGCTCAGATGAAGAGCCCTCTAATATATGGAAAAAAGAAAAAGATAATCTGGAAGATGACGAAACTAATAGTGAAAACGACAACAATAATAAATTTGTTAGCCAATCTTATGATGAAGAAGAGATAGAAAAACCATCATTCTTAAGACGTTTAAAGCGACGTAAAAACCCAAAGAATACCTCATCTGACGCAAAAGATGACGACGAAAAGTAAATGTAATTAATACAGCGTATTTTTGTTGCAAAACGCTACCTACAGCGCTATGATAGCAGGTACATACGCTATATATAGGCTAAAAGAGTCAATATATAAAAGTGATCGTACGTTTAAATTGAACATATTTTTTCTTCAAAAGGACTAAATTATTTTAAGACAGGAAGCAAAAGCAGGAAGGGATATTTATGAATTGTAATCGTTGCCAAACGCCTGATACGAAGGTGATAGAATCTCGCGACGTAGCGGGAGGCAAGTCGATAAGGCGTCGTCGCATGTGCAATAACTGCTCCTATAGGTTTACTACTTACGAGAGGATCGAAAGGCCCCAGCTGATAGTCATAAAGAACAATCAAGTAAGGGAGATTTTCAATCGTGACAAGCTTATGGCCGGACTTTATAGGGCCTGTGAAAAGACTTCGGTTAGTAGCCTGGAACTTGAACAACTGATTTCAGAAGTAGAAAACAAACTTTATGAACTCAATGATTCGGAAGTCACCACTGCTAAAATAGGCGAATTGGTGATGGAGCAGCTGTCGGGCTTAAACGAAGTGGCCTATGTCAGGTTTGCAAGCGTGTATAGGAGATTTAAAGATATAGCGAGTTTTGAAAGAGAACTCTCGGATATAAGAAAGAAAAAAGATGCGAGCTAGTTAAAATCAAAATAATGATTTTGACAGCTCCCCCTGACTTTTATAAAATTATAAGAGTCAAGGAGAGCTTTCAGGCTGGGATGGTAAATTCTAGAGACGTTTACTATAAAAGCCGATTGACTCTAGGGATAAATAACAAAAACATTAATAAAATAAGGCGAGGTAGCTATGAGAACAACCAACTTAAACGTAGGTAGGTTATACACTAACCCCAAAAATAAAGCATATGACCAGTTAAAATGGGTCAAAAGGGATTCGATAATACAAAACCCGATGACGGGCAAACCTGTATTTGAGCAGAAAAATGTCGAATTTCCCGAAGGCTGGTCGCTTAATTCTATTAATATTGTTGCTCAAAAATACTTTACCGGTACCCCTGACTCGAAAGACAGGGAAAGATCTTTAAAGCATTTGATAGATAGGGTAGTGGATACCGTAACCAGACAGGGTATAGCTGAAAATTATTTTGATAGTGAATCTGAAGCTGAGATTTTCCAGGAAGAGTTGAAATATATTCTTGCCACCCAGAGAGCTGCCTTTAACTCTCCGGTTTGGTTTAATATAGGCGCTCCGGACAGGACCCAGCAAGCCAGTGCGTGCTTTATTTTAGGCGTAGAAGACACTATGCCTTCTATACTTAACTGGTATAGGGAAGAGGGCATGATCTTTAAGGGTGGCTCCGGATCAGGAATCAACCTTAGCGCTATAAGATCTTCCGTAGAACCGCTCGGCAAAAGCGCAGGAACGGCTTCAGGCCCTTTGAGCTTCATGAGAGGCGCCGATGCTTCCGCCGGCGCGATAAAAAGCGGCGGAAAGACGCGGCGAGCCGCGAAAATGGTTATTTTGAACTCAGACCATCCTGATGTTGAAGAATTCATCTGGTGTAAGGCCATAGAGGAAAGAAAAGCCCGGGTATTGCAAGAAGGGGGTTTTGATATGAGCCTGGATGGAAAAGATTCTTTCTCGGTCCAGTATCAGAATGCAAATAATTCAGTTCGGGTTACCGATGAGTTTATGCAGGCTGTAGAAAATGATGAAGACTGGAATCTTAAGGCTGTGAAAACCGGCAAAACAGTTAAAACAGTCAAAGCTCGTTATCTGATGAGAGAGTTTGCTAAAGCTGCCTGGGAATGCGCAGATCCCGGCATGCAGTACGACACGACTATCAATGATTGGCATACGACACCTAACGCCGGCAGGATAAACGGATCAAACCCGTGCAGTGAATACATGCATCTTGATAACTCAGCCTGTAATTTGGCGTCTATAAATTTGCTTAAATATCTAAGAGAAGACGGGTCATTTGATATCAGGTCATTTAAACATACGGTTGAGTTGGTGTTTACCGCCCAGGAGATCTTAGTGGGATATTCAGAATATCCAACCGAAAGCATTACAAAAAATGCCCGGGCTTACAGGGAACTGGGGCTTGGATATGCTAACCTGGGAGCTTTGCTAATGGCTCAGGGCCTTCCTTATGATTCTGACGAAGGACGAGCGCAGGCAGCGGCTATAACGGCCCTTATGACAGGGCATGCTTATACAACAAGCGCAAAGATAGCCAGAAAAGTAGGCCCGTTCTCCGGCTTCCATAAAGATCAAAAAGGTATGCTTCGAGTCCTTAAGAAACACCGGGAAGAGGTGGATAAAATTGATCCTACCTTAGTCTCTGAGGAACTTTTGAGTGCTGCGGCCAGCGCTTGGGATGAGGCTAATGAGCTTGCAGCTATCCATGGTGTGCGCAACTCTCAAGCCAGCGTGCTTGCCCCTACAGGAACTATAGGTCTAATGATGGATTGTGATACTACTGGTATAGAGCCTGACCTGGGGTTGGTAAAAGTTAAGAAACTGGTAGGCGGCGGTACTATGAACATAGTGAACCAGACAGTACCCCGAGCACTAAAAGTACTCGGCTATACGGATAATGAAATTGCAGAAATCGTCCAATATATTGATGTTGAAAAGACAATATTGGGTGCACCATACCTCAAGAAAGAGCACGAAGAAGTCTTTGCATGCTCCATGGGGGATAATTCTATTCACTATCTTGGACATGTCAAAATGATGTCAGCCGTACAACCTTTTATTTCGGGTGCGATCAGTAAAACCGTGAATATGCCCGAAGACGTAAGCGTTGAAGAAGTTGAGCAGTTACATATAGACGCTTGGAAGCTTGGCTTAAAAGCAGTGGCCATATACAGAGATAATTGTAAGGTTGCCCAGCCCCTTTCAATGGCTAAAAAAGAGGGTGCAGACAAAGAACCGCAAGTAAAGACCGCGGACCCTATAGTTGTCAAAGGTCCGGTTCGAAGAGAGATGCCAAAAACTAGAACGGCAAGGACTTCCGAATTTAGCGTCTCTGGCAGCAAAGGATTCATAACGGTAGGTGAGTATGAGGACGGTACTCCTGGAGAAATATTCATCAAGATCGCTAAACAAGGTTCGACTCTTTCAGGGGTAATGGAATCTCTGGCTATATCTGTAAGCTATGGTCTTCAGTATGGCGTACCATTAAAAAGCTATGTACATGCCCTGACAAATATGACTTTTGCCCCCGCCGGTTTGACCGATGATTCAGAGATAAGAACTGCTACATCGCTTGTTGACTATATATTCAAAAGGCTGGCTCATAACTACTTGCCTTTTGATGATCTGCTTGAGCTTGGATTAGTTTCCATAGATGATATGCCAGATCAGCAGACTGTCTTACTTGAAGAAGAATCTAAGCCTGTGCCGCAGGTTTCTAAAAAGGAGAGTGAGTTTCCTTCATCTGCCGCACAGAAGGAAATAAAAACCGAGCACAGCCCGGTTGAGCCTGAAGTTAAAGACGATAATGCCCCTATGTGCTACAACTGCGGTAACCAAACCCAGCGTTCTGGCTCCTGCTATGTATGTACTTCATGCGGTAGTACCACTGGCTGCAGCTAAATAATTACTACTCTGTACACAATCTATAGTTCGCGCTACACTTGGTTAATATGAAAGTGGTTGTGCTCTATAGGCCTCATTCTGAATATGACAGGTTAGTGGAAAGTTTTGCCAAAGACTTTTCCAGGCAGTACCCTGATAAGAAAATCGAGCTGATAAGCGTCGACACAAGAGATGGTTCTGCTACCGCATCACTCTATGATATTTTGAGATATCCTGCCGTATTGGCACTTTCTGACGATGGCAGAGTGATCCAAGAGTGGCATAATCAGAGTTTGCCTCTTCTAAGCGAAGTTTCATATTACGTTGCCCTTTAAGATTTGTTATAATTTCTGTTGAAGCGTTCCGTTTGTGAGGAATAATGGCTATCAACCATGAAGGCTTTGGGAAGAAATCCGTAATTTGCGGAGAATAGAACCTGACGGGAAAGCCCGTTATAGCTCAATTAAGCGCCAAGAGTCATCTCTTTGGAAACTGGATGGTACCTCCCGATTTGGGATCCAGTGTTCTTATAAGAGGTGATTTTATATTTTAAAGGAGAAATTATGGGACAGCAGCCCAAATCCCAATTTGCCGATATAGAGGAAGAAATATTAAAGATATGGGAAAAAGAAAAAACCTTTGAGCGCAGTTTAAGCCAGCGTGAAGGCCAGCCTGTCTTTAGCTTTTATGACGGACCGCCATTTGCGAATGGTCTGCCGCACTTTGGCCATTCCTTAGTCACATCTATTAAGGATGCGATCTTACGCTATAAAACTATGAACGGGTATTATGTGCCTCGCCGCAATGGCTGGGACTGCCATGGCTTACCGGTGGAGTATGCTATTGAAAAGCAATTTGGTATAAGCGGCAAGAAACAAATTCTAGAGCTGGGCTTAGATAAGTTCAACCAAGCCTGTAGGGATTCTATATTCCAGCACAAGGGCGAATGGGAGGTACTGTTAAAAAGATTAGGCCGCTGGAGCGAATACGATAGATACTACGCCACCGTAGATACGAGTTATA
>CAMLDK010000009.1 GCA_946478995.1 uncultured Candidatus Saccharibacteria bacterium
TTAAATCAGCCCTTGAAAAATTTAAAAGTAACGACTTTAAGCCGGCAAAAAATGCGGAATTTATAGTCCAGAATAATAAGCTGGTAATAAGAAAAGAGAAAACCGGCTACGGGCTGGACCCCAGGAAAATAGGCGAAAAAATCACCGCAAATCTTTCGCATAACCTAAGCTCTTTTTCCATGCAGGCCGAAGTAGATGTCATTATGCCTGAATTAACGGAAAAAGATATCACGGATCTATCCGAACCGATATTATCCAGGCTTGATAAGCAATATTCTATATCTGCTGCCGGTTCAATCGCGACGGCTCAAAAATCAGAAATAGCTAATTGGTTGGAAATAGTTAAAAATAAAAATCATAAGTCCGAACTGGTGGTGAATAAAGACAATATCCGGAAATACGTAGAAAAAATAGCAGGTAAATATTCTATAAGTCCGGTAAATGAAGTCACCAGCGTTTATAAAAGCGGTAAAAGCTCTACTATAACTACCAAAGGCGAGAAAGGACACATTGTTGCTAACGTCGATGCAATAGCCGAAACGATAGTAAGCAAGTTAGAAGCGGGCGAATCATACGAAGGCGAATTTATTTTAGCCGAAGCAGATTTTAGAAAGGTCAGGATCGTCGTTGACGATACTGCGCGCAAGGCTTCCTACACTTACGATGTGGCGGTCTGGGGAGCGGTCAAGTCCGATCTGTCTAATTTCAAAGCTCTGGCGGCACAGACATTTGCCGACAGCCGGGGCTGGAGCTCGGGCGGAGTTTCATTCCAGGAGGTTTCTACGGGAGGCAATTTTACTTTGGTGCTGGCCAGTCCTTCAAGAGTAGCGGGTGCTTCCAGTATCTGTAGCTCTCTTTATAGCTGTCGGGTCGGCAGATATGTAATCATCAATGATGACAGATGGCGCTTAGCTACTTCTAGCTGGAACGGCGGCGGAGGCACCTTAAGAGATTACAGGCACATGGTGGTGAACCATGAAACCGGACACTGGCTGGGTTTCGGCCATCGGTATTGCTCAGGATCAGGCCAGCGGGCACCCGTTATGCAACAGCAATCAATCAGTCTGCAGGGTTGCAAGTTTAATCCTTGGCCGACTGCCGCCGAAATAAGATCATTATAGAAATTGGCAATATAGCCTGCTTTATCTTACAATGCTTATGCAATGGAACTATTCGGCTCAACGCACAAAGTTGTAATCGTAGAAGACAATATAGCCCTTGCTGATATATACAAGACTCGCCTGGAGCTCTTAGGTTATCAATGCTTCAGTGCCCATGACGGCGAGAAAGCGCTGGAAGTTATCCAAAAAGAGTTGCCTAACCTGGTACTTTTAGACCTGATGGTACCGAAGATCGCCGGTGATATGATCCTGAAGAAAATGAGGGAAAGCGATTGGGGCAAGAATATAAAAGTGTTGATCATTTCCAATCTAAATGAAGTCGACGCGCCGCCAGGGCTGCGGGATATGGGAATAGAAGGCTACGCCGTAAAAGCGAATTTATCTAATGACCAGTTGGACAGGCTGGTAGACAATATCCTAAAACCGCCGGATCAGGAAGAAGACGTGGTCCTGGAACGGCCGGACTCTGAGAATCAGTAGAGATTTAATTTGACATATAAATCCTTATAAATTATCATTTAACCAAATGGTTGAATATAATACAGGATCATTTTCCCTAGACAATATTTTCGGCTCGCTGGCGGATCCGACAAGACGGGATATTTTAAAAAGATTGAGTGTTTGTGAATTATCCGTTAGCGAGATCGCGGCGAAATATGATATGTCTATAGCGGCAGTATCGAAGCATCTTAAGGTTTTGGAGCGGGCTAAATTAATAATAAAGCGCAGGCGCGGAAAGGAGAAAATCGCCGGGTTGGCACCCCAAGCTTTTGCCGATGCCGATGAATATTTGAGGCAGTATAGGCAAATGTGGCAAAGCCGTTATGACAAGTTAGAGAAATTATTAAATGAACAGGAGTAAAATATGGCAGATGTAAAAGTAACGAAAGATTTAGAAAATAAAACGCTCATCATTGAATATGTGGCAAACGCGCCAAAAGAAAAAGTCTGGCAAGCTTATGCCGATAAGGAATGGTTTGAAAAATGGTGGGGTCCGGAAGGCTGGGAAACCACAACGAAAGAATTCAATTTTACTCCCGGCGGACGCGTACATTATTGTATGAAGTGCGTTGATAAAAACCAGGGTGAATGGTATGGCCAGGAATCATGGGGTCTCGTAGAAATGGAGGAAATTAACGCGCCGGACAGTTTTACGGGCAAAGACTATTTCAGCGATGCCGAGGCCAACAAAAATAGCGATATGCCGGGGCAGACTATGTCGGTAGAGCTGGTAGAAGAAGACGGCAAGACGCGCATCATAAGCCGCAGTATTACTGAGACAGCCGAACAACTTGAAGGGCTCATTAAGATGGGTATGGTTGAAGGCTTCTCGAGCCAGCTTAACAAACTTAATCAACTGCTTGCAGCTTAAAAGGAGATCATATGCAAAAAATTACACCAAACTTATGGTTCGACCACAACGCCAAAGAGGCGGTAGATTTTTATGTCTCGGTTTTTCCAGACGGCAAGATCATCAACACCTCATACTATCCAACGGAAGGGCTAGCCGATTTTCAAAAAGAGTTCGCCGGCAAAGTGCTGACGGTTGATTTTGAGTTGCTTGGACAGCGCTTTACCGCCATAAATGCCGGTTCCGAGTTCAAGTTTAACGAGTCAGTTTCTTTTATGATCAGCTGCGAGGACCAAAAAGAAATCGATTATTACTGGGATAAGCTCACGTCTGACGGCGGCGAAGAGTCTGTCTGCGGCTGGTTGAAGGATAAATACGGCCTAAGCTGGCAGGTTACACCTAAAAATATGGAGGAGTTGATGAAAAATCCTGGGGCATTTAAGATAATGATGGGACAGAAGAAAATCGTAATCGCAGAGTTTGATAAATCCGCGAAGGGAAAATAATATGTTAAAAAATTCAAAAGCTACCTTCAGCGGTATATCTACTGACGATTTAGCAAAAGCTAAAGAGTTTTATAATGATGTTTTAGGTCTTGAAATAACAAGCGAGGAAATGGGCCTAATGTTCAATTTGCCCGGCGGCGGCCAACTGTTTATCTATGAAAAACAAGATCATCAGCCGGCTACTTTTACAGTCTTGAACTTTGAAAAAGAAGTAGAAGAACTCAAAAGCAAAGGAATAAAGTTCGAAGAAATTGATTTTGGCACACAAGGCGGAGCTACTGACGAAAAAGGTATTATGCGCGGCAAAGCGGCCAACCAGGGCCCGGATATAGCCTGGTTCAAAGATCCCGCCGGTAACTTCTTAGCTGTTTTAGAAGACTAATTTAAATAGTGCTGGTTTTGCGTTTGAACATATAGACGGCGACTACATAGGAAACAACCAAAATTCCGACCGACCATAAGACGGCCAGCCAGCCGTGATTTCCCATAGGAGTCCCGACTGTTAATGAGCGGATTGCCTCTATTACATGTGTCACCGGCTGGTTTTCCGCAAAAGTCCTAAGGAATGAAGGCATGCCGTCAGTGGGTACGAATGCGCTGCTGATAAAGGTAATCGGGAAGATAAACACGAAAGTAATCCACTGTACTCCCTCTATAGTTTTAGACATCAAGCCCATGATGGCGGAAAGCCATGAAAAGGCGAATGTGAATATCATCAATATACCAAGCGCCGCTAGCCAGTCCAGCGCGTCTGCTGTCGGGCGGAAGCCGACCAGAAGCCCGACTAAAACCATGATCACGGATGAGATCGTGTTGCGTACCAGGTCTGTTACCGTATGTCCAACTAAGACGGCCGAGCTGACCATAGGCAGGCTTTTGAACCTGTCGATAATTCCCCGTCTTATATCAGTCGTCACGCCTATAGCCGTATAAGTCGCGCCAAATGCCGCTGATTGTACGATTATACCGGCGAAAAGAAAGTTCACATACGAAACACCCGGCGTATTGATAGCGCCGCCGAATACGTATCGGAAAAGCAGCAGGAACATTATTGGCATGAAAACGGTTGAAAGCGCCTGATCCATGTTACGTACGATGTAGACCATGCTGCGCTTGGTCAGCACGCTAAAATCGCTGAATACCCAGTAAAGTTTGCTTCGCTTCTCCGGACTAACACGTTTCATTTTTTGCTTCCCTTCGTCTTGCCGTTGCCGTTCGCTGCTTCGGTTTTGGTGGCCTTATGCCCGGTCAGTTTCATAAACACGTCATCGAGCGTAGGCTTGCTGAGCGACATGCCGACGGCTTTGATTTTTTCCTTTTCGAATTTTTCCAGCAGCTGCTTCAATCTTTTGATACCTTTGTCATTGCTGATTGAAAGGCTCTTTTGTTTTTCGTCCACTTCCAGACTGTTGTCTTTTAGAAGTTTCTTAGCTTTGCTCAAATCTTTTTGTTCTGCGAAAACAAATCGAATCCGTTCGCCGCCGACCTTGTCTTTCAACTCGTCGGCCGTACCGCGGGCGATTATTTTTCCGCCGTCCAAAACCAATATATGGTCGGCCAGATGATCGGCTTCTTCCAGCTGCTGGGTGGTAAGCAGGATAGTAGTACCTTCTTTGACGAGATCTTGAATTATCTTCCACATAGCTAAACGGCTGCGTGGATCAAGTCCGGTGGTGGGCTCATCCAGGAAAATAATCGGCGGGGTGGCGATCAGGCTGGCAGCCAGGTCAAGTCGCCGGCGCATACCGCCAGAATAAGTTCTGGCATAGCGGTCAGCGGCATTGACCAGATCGAATTGTTTTAACAGCTCTTCGGCCCGGCGGTCGGTATCCCTCTTGCTTAGGTGATAAAGCCTGCCCATCATCTTCAGATTTTCGCGGCCGGTCAGATATTCGTCCACTGCGGCGTACTGTCCGGTCAGGCCTATCAATGATCTGACCTCATCTGATTTGCGAATGACGTCAAAACCTTCTATTTCCACCTTGCCCTGATCTGGCTTGAGCAGCGTAGACAAGATCTTAACCATCGTCGTTTTGCCGGCTCCGTTCGGTCCGAGCAAAGCTACTATCGTTCCCCGTGAAATGTTCAGGTCTATGCCTTGTAAGACCTTTACTTTACCGAAAGATTTATGTACGCCATTTGCCTTTATAGAATATTCAGATTTTGCCATATTCGGTTTAGTATATAGCTTGATTAGAAAAAAATGAAGAGGGCTTTTAAGAAATGGCCAGAACTATCATTAACCCTGAACATTCTCTGCTGTTTTGATGTGTAGTTTCCTTTTTTAAATTAAATAATGTACAATTCGGTTCTATCTATAAATTATGAGTGTCCCTACAGTCTATAAATTATGAGTGTCCCTACAGTTAATCCTGCAGAACTGGTAATGCCTAGCTACGAGAGAGAATACGGCATTCATATTTTTCCTATGCAGGAGGGGCAGAACGAAGCCGGCCAAAGCCCTACTATCACAGTTGTTTCGCAGCCTACCTGGGAATCATTTTTTTACGCTCTCCGTACGGCTGCCCCAAGGTCGCTTGGCCAAGTTGCTTTAGGCCCGGAACTCATGACCTCGCCCGGTCCGGTTAATGCTGTTCCTGCTCAAAGAGAAAAGATTGGACATAGGATAGGTATGATGCGCCGGCTCTCCGAGGATCACCCTGGGACCACGTTTGTTTTCGGTACGGCGACTTTTGACAATTCCGAAAATGGCGCAAGGTATCGCAGGCCTGCCAATTCAGCCTTATTTGTAAAAAAAGGGGAAGTAGTAGCCCAAACCAACAAACAGTATCCGTCGCTGACTGTCGAGAAGGATGTCTTTACGTTCGAACAGGAAGAAGGTGAACGGACGGATGACCCGTCGATAGCAGCCTTGGTATGCGCGGATATAATCGGAGAAGGCGGCAGCGACCAGACCAAAGAGATGCTTCTCAGCGGCCTTGGCGGCAGTGCCGGAACAGACCGGCTTGTAGGAGACGAAGTGACAACCGTGCTGTTAAGCAGCAATTGGGCCCATCCTATGAGAGGGGCTCCATCCGCGGATATGTTCACCATGCCGGATGAACGCTTCCGGCAGGCTTTAGAAATCCGGGTCGGACGCTTATTCCAAGCCAGACCGAACGTGAGGGAGGTTATAGTTGCCGACAGAGTGGCGGATATCGAGGGAATAAAAGGCCCGTATAACGCCCGCTTCACCTCACGGGTAAAGCAACCGCAGCCATAAAGCCTCTTATATAAATATAGAATTAGAAATATATTAAACATAATCATTATGTAATAATATTGACAACACTCAAATAAAATACTACAATGCAATCAACTCAGAGGGCCAAGCCCTCTTTTTTTATGGGGCAAAGCAAATCATGAGCTAGGGTGTTTAGCACATTAAAAACGCAAAAACATCCAAATCATTACAAACAGCAGAGGTGGAAATAAATAACTATTTAATAAGGGAGAAACAGTAATATGTTTAAAAAATTAATATTAGCAGGCGTAACAGCTTTTGCGGTAGGCGCATTTTCTGTTGCTTTAAACAGTTCTACGAGCTATGCGGATGGAAGCGGTAGCCCAAATGACTGTAAGGGTACAAACGCAAACGTAACAGGCAGCATCGAAGGGACTTCTAGTTCCGTAAGCCACGATGTTGGTTCTGGCAAGGTGGTAAAAGGCGTATGTATCAAGAGTGGTGAAAATATGTTCAATGGCAATAAGCATTCAGGTGTTCTAGGCAATGGGACATATGAAAATGGTTGTTACAAGGTTGAAGGTGTGGGAACACAAGTAGTAACTGTCACTAGGCTTAAAGGCGGTTCAAGCTGCCAAGGCATTAGCCATATTGATGTGATAGAAGAGGACGTATCTGACTATTGTGATCCGACTAATCGCCCTCGTGGTAAATCTATCGGCCAGTGGGTACCAAAAGATGTCCGTTGTGTTGAGCCTAACGTCAACGTTGTCTGCGGGACTCTTGAAGGCGCAGTTACTAATTTAACTCCATTCAACTATGGTATTTCATGGTCTGAAGGCAGTCCGGACTATAACTTCAACACCTCTCTTCCGGCATCATTTCCAGAAGATTACAACGGCGGCAGCGTAGAGGTGTTCTACTGGGTTGTTGGAGCTGAAGCTGACTATGTAACAGGGCGCAACATTCCCAACTTTTGGGAACAAAATGCCGCTTCAGTCACTGTTGATACCGATTGCGATGAAGACAACGGGAACGGCGGCACAACACCTACTCCCCTAACTCCAGCATTAACAAATGTTGAAGAAGAGGAAGCTGCTCAGGTGGAAGCTCCGGCAGGTGGTGTTAACGCAGGTAGTGGCGACGTAGCTACTATAGCTACAGCAGTCGTTACGCTTATCGGTTCTGCCGCAAGCCTTGCTTACGGCGTAGTTCGATTCACCAAATTCGGCGCTTAAAAAGAAATTTAATTTCAACAAGGGACGTTTTAAAGGTGGCTAAGAGCACGCAAAAGACAAAGACTAAAAGACAACCGGCTAAAAAAAGCCGGTTGTCTACTTCTTTGCGCGCTAAAAAGCCTTCTGTAAAGAAAGCAGCCCCAGCAAAGACAAGGGTAAAAAAACCGGTTAAAAAGACAGCGGTCAAAAAGAAAACCGTAGCTGCCGTAAAGGTCCGCCGCAGTAAGACCAAAAAATTGAATATTCGAGTAACCCGTAGACTCAGCATCGTACTTACATTCAAGGTTTCTAAAAATAAAGCGCTTAACAGAAAATCCAAAAAAACTAAGAAAGGCGTCAAAAGAGACTTATCATTTGAAAAGAATTTGGTTCTCTCGATCGTTTTAGTAGGGGCAGGCGTATTTGGGAGCGTCTATGCCGCCGCCATGATATTCGGCTCAGGATTCGGAAATGATTCAAATGTAGCTAATGCCCAGATACCATTTGTTCTATCGCCCGTCAAAGACGACAATAAATTCTTAGAAGAATCAGTTCCTACTCATTTGCGTATCAAGTCTGTCGGTATAGATACCAATGTAATTACAGCAGGAAAAAATCCTGACGGCACGCTGGAGGTTCCAGAAGATTACGATATAGCCGGCTGGTATAAATACGGACCGACTCCGGGCGAAAAAGGCCCGGCGGTAATAGCCGGACATGTTAATAGAGACCACGGTCCGGGCGTCTTCGGCGCTTTATATCTAGTCAAAAAAGGCCAGGTTATAGAAGTGAAAAGGGAAGACGGAAAAGTAGCTTTATTTAAAGTAGACGATATTAAGCAATTTCCGCAGAATGCAGAATTTCCGACCCAAACAGTTTATGGCAATATCGACCATGCCGGATTGCGTTTAATTACCTGCGCCGGCGACTTTAATTACCTAACCCGTCACTACAATGAGAATACGGTAATATTCGCATCTTACTGGAAGCTCAAGAAAAAATAGCTATACGATAAATTAGAACTGTGGTTTTCGGTTTTCTGTAAGGGCTGAAATCCAGGTATCGCCGCGGTTAAGCGGTACTTCGTTGCCTGTTTCATCAACGAACTTGATCCTTTCCTGGTCGCCGGGTTTTTCCCAGCGTATCTTCTTGAATGTCCCGTCTTTGAACAGCCAAGCTTCGCCGCTGCCCGCGGTCTTGATACTGTCGCTATTAGTACCTTTTACTTTTATTACAACCAGGTTTTTGACGGAGATGGGCTTGCCTGTCGCTGCATCGATATGCGGCGTGCCGGCCAGATATCTCTTATATGAATTGTTATCTTTGTCGTAACGGAACTCGGCGGCGAATGATGGGCTCGAAAAATCAAGCGAGATGTTTGTGGCATCCGGTGTCTGCGCAGGCGCATCGTCGCTTCTTGGTATGTCGCTGAAATTTCCTTTCTGATGCTTGAGTTCTGTCTGGAGGTCGCGCAGTGCTTCCATGCTGGCATATACGTTGTGTGGGGCGGGGCGTTCGCTGATGCGCCGGTAAGGCTCAGTATACTGGAACTGCGTGAGGGATTTAACATTCAATCTGTCGACCATTTGAAGAGCTTTGAAACTGCCTCCGACATGGGCTACGGACGCATCAAATCCATATAGCCATCCTACAAAATGCGGCCGGACGCTTCTGACAGGGCCGATCTCTTTTGGCATGTCATCCTGGTAAAGTGCTAAAAATCTTGTAATTCCGCCTTCTGTTACGGCTTCAAAGACGATTCCGGCTGAATCCAGGCCGGTCTGAGGCCGGGCCGATTCTGAGTTTTCTATCATGACACCTAAGATCGGGCGGTTGGATAATTCTTCGGAAACTTCCTCTCCACTCAGCTGGGAGTAGAACTTTTGCGGCGCCGCCGGAGTTTGCGGCTCTTCTTTGCCCAGGCCGAATATCAGGGCGGCTATAAGTGCTAAAAGCGCGGCGGCTATAAAAATAACCAGGGCTTTTTTGCGGCGGCTAAGACGTTTGAATTTTTTAATCAATCTCTTCATTCATAGAATTATAGCGATATTTTCGTGAATTAATATTGTCACAAAAACAATTGGATATAGTTTATAATCTATTGGATGATAAAAGCCAAAAATTTGTATAAAAAATACAAAAAGCAAACAGCGGTAAACAACATATCTTTTGATGTAGAAACAGGCAAAGTTACCGGATTCCTAGGTCCGAACGGAGCCGGCAAGTCTACGACCATGCGCCTTATGCTGGGCTTGGACAGAGGTTCAGGGCACACGACTTTTGACGGAAAAAGATTAGCCGAATACAGGCAGCCCTCTAAAATTGCCGGTCTGCTTCTAGAAGCCAAAGCTTTTCATCCTACCAGGTCAGCTCGCAGTCACCTGAGGGTTTTAGCCGACGCCGGAGGCATCTCCGGTTCGAGGGTGGATGAAGTTCTGGATATGGTCGGGTTGAAGGACGTAGCTAAGAAAAAGCCGGGCAAGTTCTCTTTGGGGATGAGCCAGAGGCTTGGTATAGCCGGCGCCATCTTAGGTAATCCTAAGTACCTGATCCTGGATGAACCGGCCAACGGGCTTGATCCGGAAGGGATCCACTGGCTTCGTCAATTCCTTAAAGACTACGCTGACAGAGGCAGCGCCGTGTTCGTATCCAGCCATCTTCTGAGCGAGATATCTTTGATGGCCGACAATCTGGTGGTGATCGGCAAAGGCAAGCTGATCGTCAGCGGTACGGTAGATGATATTGTCAATAATTCCAAAGACTCAGGCGTATTTGTGCGCACTACCAATCCGGCTCAACTCGAAAAAGCATTAAAGGCTAAGAAACTAGAAGTCAGCAAACTGGACGGCGGATTAAATGTAAAGGGAGCCAAGACTGATCAAATCGGCAAACTGGCATTTGAAGCCGGCCTGCCGGTTTTGGAGCTGGCTAACCGCACGGTATCACTGGAAGAGGCCTTCTTGGAGATTACCGCCGAGAGTCAGGAATATAAGACCGGAGGTAGTAAATAATGTTGGCTTCACTCAAATCCGAACTACGCAAATTGCTAAGTGTCCGCATGACATACATAGTTACGCTAATAGGGCTTTTGATAACCGGCGGCCTGATGAGTTTTTATGGTTTAGGCTGGAATGAATCCGTCCAAGGCGCTGGAAATCCGCAGTTCATGGAGGGCGTAATACTTAACAATGCTAACTTCATGGCGATTTTCATCGCAGTCGTGGCGCTTTTGATGATAACTCACGAATACCGCTACAACACGATTACATATACCCTGACCAGTTCTAACAGCCGCACCAAGTCGTTCTTAGCCAAACTAATCATCATAGCCGTGTTCGCTTTGGTTGTTACGGCTCTGGCTTCTATCGTAGGGCCGCTTTTAGCACTTCTGGCTATACATATAAAAGGAGTTGAGCTGTCGCCGCAGACCATTCCATATCTCGATGTTCTCTGGCGCTGCTTGTTCTTCGGGTTCGGTATGGCAAGTGCAGCTGCAATTATCGCGTTTATCATACGAAACCAGGTCGGCGCTATTATGACTTTTTTCATTGCTATCAATACAGTCGAAGGCTTGCTGGGCATACTTCTCAAAGAAAACACCAGGTATCTGCCGTTCACATCCATACAGCACGTCGTTAATGTGACACTGAGCGACGGGTCAACCCCGGAAGGCATAGCCGGCCAAGGGTATTGGTCGCCTCCTCAGGCCGCGCTGTTATTTTCTATTTATCTGGTTATCGGCGGCGTGGTTGCCTGGCTTTTGTTCCTTAGACGCGACGCTAATTAATATCTATCAACTTTGATATCAAATAAGCTGGCAAGCCTAAACCGAAAGGATAGAGGATAAACAACCATAGATAATCCAGAATACCCGCATTCTTAGGGTTGTTAACGAAGTCGTACCAGGTACTGATATTCAATTTTCCGGCCAGAAAGTTAAGCAAAAGAGCCATTGCTAAAATGCTGATTCCGGCAATAAATATAAAAATAATTTTAGAAGCCACAGGCTTATTATAGCCTAGTCTAGGAGGCCCATTTTCCGCCAATATTTCGGCGCGTCTCTTAGCCGCCGCTTCTTCGGAGATGACATCATAATGAACATCTTGGCCGCACGTAAGCATAGTCTGTCTCGCCTGCTCAATGGACCCAGGTTGTTGATTTTGTTTTCATACATTCTTTCATCGGCTGTACGCATAAGTTCGGACAAGTCATTCATCTCATCCGATAAATTGGCATGGCCAACCGATAGAGCGACACCTCTTTCTTTTAGGTGGCCGTTCTGCGGCTCTTCGACATGCTCGCGGTAGCGCTTTTGGAACTCCTTGGATACGAAGTCAGTCTCTTCATCACCGCCGAATACCAGCATGGCAAATTCATCACCGCCGACACGGCCTGCTATGAAATCCGGCATTTCTTCGTCGTCCATCATATCGCGAAGTATTGTTTTGGCTCCTGTGATCAAGCTGTCTCCGACAGGATGCCCGAGCTCGTCGTTAACGGCTTTTAGCCCGTCTAGGTCTGCCATGGCTAGTCCTACCGGTCTGCCAGCGTATTTTTCTTCGGACACCTTTATTGAAGCTTCGCGGCGGAAAGCTCCATTCGCTAGTATTCCAAAAGCGTCCTTTTCTGCTTTCTCACGGGCGAAGTCTACGCCTTCATCAAACGCTAAAGCTTCGGTTTGTACCTCCGGAGTGTAGATAGGAATACCCTGGCCTAAAACGGGTGAGGGGGTTGATTTAACCATATCTATATTATAGCATAAAGACTATAAAATGTCCAGATATGGTTATGCTTAGGAAGATATGATCTGATTATTCTTTGTCGTTGCCGGAGCCCTTTAGGACTGATTCGATAAGGTCCCGCGGCAGCGCAGCGGCTGAAAGCAGAGCCTCTCTTACGGTATTGGCCGTATCCCCGCCCACGGAAGTAGCAGCTGAGATGGCTCCACCTACGGCGGCCTTGGCTGCCTCTGAAGTATCAGCTCCGACTTCTCCGGCAGTTTTGATCGTACCTTGCACGGCCGAAACAGCAGCCCCGCCGACATCACCACCGGTTTCGGCAGCTGCCCGGACTACGCCTTCAGCGCCGCCTCTTGCGGCTTCTATAACATCGCCGCCGACTTGGCTGACACCTTTGATTATCCCGCTCATAGTATTAAAGGAAGTATCGGTTATCGATGCGCCTACTTGGCCGGCACCTTTGATCGCGCCGTCTGCCACAGAGGAAATCGCTTCTATAGTGCTTCCTCCTACCTCGCCTCCGGTTTGGATAACATTCACCACCTGGTCTTTGACCGCGCCTGTAACGGCATCCAAGATATCGTCTACACCCTGGACTGCCGCCACTACTGCGTCGGTAGTCTCGTTGATAATTCTTGCTAACATTACTGCTCCTTGTTTATGTTAATGCTTACCTTGATACAATAGCATATAACAAGAGGGAATTATTAAAAGCATAAGCATAAAATATATTTGATTTATTGTAAATATTACACTTTTATTTATAACATTTGAGGACTATATTTCTATTTACAAGGTAAGGTTGGGGGACCTTTATATCAATATAACCAAGAGAGGTAATGTTATGATCAGTAACGATCAAACCATTCAACACAAAAACGCTCTACTAATAAATGCACTAGTAATATTCGTATCAGTTGTAGCAGCTGTCGTGACTTCTGCAATCATTGTTACGTCAATGGTTAGCGGCGACATAGCTAACGCTAATTCTGCCAAAACTACGCAGACGATTAGCCCTAACTACAGCGTTGCTCCAGGCGGATGCAGCGTACCGGCTAAGAACGGTCAAAGCGGCGGTTCAGGCTCAGGTGTCAGCGTAGCCAGCCTAAGCGGCAAGAGCTTCAGCGTTCCATTCGGAATCAAGGATTCTTTCAACAGCAAAAATATCAGCAATACCACTAACACCACTACAAATACAACAACTACTACTATAAAGAACAATGGTAACGACTATTCCCACGGGAACGGCAACACTTTCACATACAACAAGAACAACGGCAATAACTATGCCCACAACAACGGCAATAGCTACACCAACAACCAGGCGTGGAACAATGGCAATGACTACTCCCACGACAATGGTAATACAACTACCAACACTACTAACACCACTACAAACACCAGCCAGAACAACGGCAACACTAATAATCAAAACCAGGACAACGACAACGTTAATGTCAATGTAATTGACAACGACGGCGTAGATATTCTTTAAGGAAGAACGCTTCTCACGCACAAAACAAAATCCAATTAATTCGGCCGCTCTTGGAAAATCTCCGGGGCGGCTGTTTTATTTGAGGTTATATTATACTTGGGTGGATGAAAGTGTTAGCTATCATAGGACCTTCAGGCTGCGGCAAGACGACCGTCCTCAGGCAGCTTCATAAAGAAGGCTTGGTTTACGTGAACCCGACATATACGGAGCGTCCGATGCGGCAAGACGAAGAAACCTTAGAACATGAATTCGTCAGTAGCGAGGAGTTTGACAGGCTCCGCAATTCGGGATTATTCGTGGAAGTCATCCAGGCATTCGGCTTGAAGTACAGGTACGCCGTACCTTATTTAAAAGGAGAAGGAAATAAGGTTCCGCTGCTTATGTTAAGGGCGCAGTTTTTACCGCTTTTGTTCAAGCACTATCCTGACAATGTGGTTTATCAGATAGAAGCGCCGATTACATTGGCTCGGAAGTGGCTAAAAAAGCGCGGCGATCATGAGCTTGGCACCAGGCTCGAACAATTCCACGCCGAGGTAGAGGCCGGCCGAAAACACGCTGACCGGGTATTTATAAACAGGGACAAGTCCGCAGAGAAGCTGGCGGCGGAAGTCAAAAAAGCTTTAAAAACTGATTTTAACAGGCTCTAAATCAAGTTCAAAAAGATGCTTGCCGCCAAAGGCACGGTTACGTTATCCCAGCCGTCCATGCTTATAAGCTCGGCAAAAGCTAGCGCGGCGGCTATAGCAAGCGCCGGGAAAAGGTCCGCTACACCGCATGCGCCCAGTAAAAAAGCCGCCGTCAAAAAAAAGACGGCCGTACCTTCGATGGTTTTTGAGCCGATCAATATATGAGCTTTTCTATAACGCTGGCCTATGATAGCTGCCAGCGGGTCAGCGAAGCCCATGATGAGCACCGCGCCTACAAATGTTCTTTCATCTTGAGCGATCAGGGCGGCCAGAATGACACCTGCGGCGAACATTATCTCGCCGTAACTCCTGCGCTTTATTTGAAAAAGTGATTTCCAGATATTCTGTTTCCTGGTAATGACGAAAAATATAAAGAATAAAACAGAGATGAAGGCAATTTCGTCCAAACTTAAGAACGAAGTCATATACGCCACGACTGCGGCGGTTAAGGCATGCACAGCCTTTCTGGTCAGCTCCGAGGATACGTTGTATTGTCGGGAAATCGCTTCAAAGATTAAAAGCGGCGTTCCGGCCATAAGGATTCCGGCGACTATATTGCCAATGTTTCCCATGATGTTTCAAGCATTATTATACACTTTTTGCTATCTTAGCCAGATAGTGACAAAAGTTATAACCATAAGTGTGAGCAGCATATACCTTACGAAGTCATTTCCTTGCCTGATGGCGACCTTGGAGCCAATGTGCGCCCCTATGAGGTTGCCGGTAAAGATGGCCAGGCCAAGGCTTATATCTACCAGACCGGAAATCGCCAGGAAGGAAACGGATAAGACCGCAAAAGGGAACAGGCTGGTAAAGCTATTTGCCGCAGCCGGCAAGGGCTTTATGCCTCTCAGGTTTATAAGCGCGAACATCTTGATGAATCCGCTGCCTACCTGGAACGCTCCGGCATGGATGGCAGCTAGGAAATAAACCGGTTTCCACCAGACGCTCTCTTTCTTTCGTTTGTGCGCATGCTTGCCCTTAAAAGCCAGCATGAAGAAAATCGGGATGAATATAATGGTCATCAGGTATTTTATTGCCAGGTCATTTAGCTGGACTATAGCAAGCGTTCCGATCGTAACACCTGCAAATTCAAGAATAAGCTGGGGTGCGAATATCTTTTTCTTGATAAGTTTTTTTTGGTGGAAATTTCTAAGGGCGGCCGGGAAAAGTCCTAGATCGCCGAATTTGTTGGTAGCAATGGCCGCGTTAAGCGGCAAGCCGAGATAAAGAAGGGAATAAAAAGAAAAAAATCCGGCGCCGCCGCCGCTCATCGAACCGAACAATGCCGCCAGGAAACCGGCGCAAAAGGTCAGACAGATATCCATGTTTATATGTTTGTTTTCGCACTAGCTTGCACTATTTAACTCTAGCACTTCGCTTAACGTTTTGTCTCCTATGTATGTCGTATTTAAAAATTCTTGATAAAACTCATCGCCGAATTTTCTAGCTCCTCTGATGCAGGTTTCCAGATAGCTTTTCTGCGACGCCGAATCAAAAGCATACTTTCCATCGTTTTTACAGGCTGAAAATACATAGCAGGCTCCAAGTTTCTTGCCGGTTTTAAAGTCGTAGGCGGTAGTTCTGACCAGTTTGTATCCGGCTTCCCTGTCTTTGAGCCTTTCCAGCTGGGCGTTACTGGTCTCAAAGATAACGCCGTTGACTCTGGATTTTTGATCAGCGGTTTCTCTTATGTCCAATGCGCAGAACGGAATATTTTTTAAATCCGGGGCGGCATAACGCAGTCCCGCCGAACTCCAAAGGTTGAATTCTCTGATGAAACCTTTAATATACGCGGGTCTTATATCGACCGGGTCGATTATCGTGAACGTCAAGGAATCTATATCCATCAGCGAACCGAAGCCAAATATAATTTTCGATGTCATAAGCCGGGCTTGAATACCCCTTGAATTATATAATGCCTCTTTAAAATGATTAAGCCCGGTATTGACGGTTATGCTTGCAAGACGGGGTGAAAAGTAGTAACTTCACTTCATGTTTATAAATTGGGAAGTCCGGCCGGGCATGGGCGAAGCGATACTGGCTGGCATCGGACATGATGTCCGTACACGTCAGGAGCTAGGGCCTTCAATTCCTGAGATGCATCGTCGGGCGCTGATTCACGAACGGGTCTCAGAGACTTTAAGGACTTCGGACCCGCGTAACGGTTCTTCTCCGTTTGATGTAGAACTGGATTTATTACCGGTGAGGGCCGATAAGTCAGGCCAAAACCGTATGGAAGCTGCTATCGCCATACATAGGTTAATAGCGGCTGCACGAGCAATTGAAGGTAGAAAATATCTTGGCAATGACCATAATTGGCGGTTCCGCATGGAAGTGCTTGAACCGGATGCGGTTGAGTGGAGAAAGATGGGCGCCGCCGGCGGGGGTGATAAGGTTAAAGACTCACGTATGCTGGAGGAGAGAGAAGTGGTCCATGGTCTTAGCGGCGCGGTCGGTCTTATAGCCAGCGCCCCGGAAGCAGGAGGCGAACTGGTCATGGACTTTCCGGGCGAGAGGAGGGGATTTCGAACCAGGCAAGGCATCCACATAACCGGTCTTGTTTCACCCGAGGACGGTAAGCCACAGGTAGATCTGCAGATCTTAAATAGGAAAGGCTAAACTAGCCAAGGATGCTAATGGATCGGGCGAGTACTAACGCCAGAGTAAAGACCGAGACTAATGCTTGGGTGCCCATCAGCATTTTTGCCTGAGGGGTAATCGGCCGCACGTCGGCAGGGGCGAAGTTGATGCCGTTCGTAACCGATAAATAAAGATAATCCACAAAGCCGGGCTGCCAGTCAGCAAAATCGCTGCCTAAATCCTGCTGGGTGAACTGGAAATCTTTATCATGCCTTGACCAATTCCTACCGGTTAAACCGGGACTGTCAAGCTCCCAATACCAAAGGGCGAATACGATGATGTTGGTTATGAATATCGCAATAGCGGCAACTATAAGCTCCCGGCCGGACAGGACATGACCTTCCGTAATGAGCAATCGCGAGACCAAGAAAAATGAGCTGATATTGGCTAAGGATATAAGTCCAAGCAGTGCGATCGAAAAGATGCGGTATATCGGACGGGTGTGCAGGTGACGGCGCTTGGCAGTGAAACCGATTATGACAGCT
>CAMLDK010000010.1 GCA_946478995.1 uncultured Candidatus Saccharibacteria bacterium
GTCCCCCGGTACGAAACTGGTAGGCAACGGGGATGTCATGAGTTATCAGCAGGGGCTTAAGCTCGCCGAAGAAACTGGTATAGACGGCATTATGATTGGCAGGGGTGTATTCCAAGATCCGTTCGTGTTTTCCGAGCGTAGCCCATGGTCAGATTATTCAAAAGATAAGAAAATCAATCTTTATAAAAAACATGTGAGATTGTTCATGGAAATTTATCCCGAAAATTCCCGGCCGGTGATCATCCTAAATAAATGGCTTTGACGGGGCGAAAGAACTAAGAGAAAAGCTTATGAGCTGCAAAGACGCCAATGAGCTTCTGGCAAAGCTTAATAGTGTAGAATAAAACACGTGAGTCTAGAAGAAAAAACCTTGGAATTCAAGCAGAAGATCATCGACAGCGGCATCGTCGATGGCGAGGGCGTCCATCATGTGTTCAGCCAAGGCTTGCACGGCCAGAAGATTGATTTTGACCTGATTGAGGACGACAGTGAACTTTATGATAATTGGGTTGAGCTGACGGCCGAATTTATTAAGCAGAATTACGCTAATCTGCCGGATACCGTAGTGGGTGTGGCAAATGGCACCAACCGGCTTGCCGCTTCAGTCGCAAAAGCCCTTGGCGGCGATACGGCCGCGCTTGTTACCATAAAACCTGAAGGATCAAGAAACCAGCCCGTTTTAACCGGCGAATCCATTAAAAAAATCCAGGAAATAAAGCCAAAATCAGCACTTATTCTCGAGGACGTCGGTACACGTGGGACTAACTCCGCCTCCGTTTATCGATCCCTGAAAGAAGCTGGAGTGGATAGCCTCGAAGTTTTAAACACCTGGCAAAGAAGTGAAAAGCTAGTGCTTTTAGACGAGGAAGGTGCGGAATACAAGGCTGTCATAAAGGATATTTTGACAAACTACACGTCCGAAGAATGCCAAAAAACAGGCTTCTGCTCTAAGGGCTGGAAACTTCTCGGCCACGGACAGTAAATCTGCTATACTCTATCTGTTATAATCTGTAATTACCTGCCCGGAAAGATGGGGGTGTAGCTCATCGGTTAGAGCAGGCGGCTCATAACCGCTTGGTAGTTGGTTCGATTCCAACCACCCCCACCACTCCGCACATCTGAATTCATAAGGCCGAAACTGTATAATATTATTTAGGATGATTTCTAAAACAAAAATTAACGAAACACTTAAACTCCTGTCTGACGTCAGGGTAATCGGTCTTTTAGCATTCTTTGCGGTCATCCTGCTGGTTTCTTTTAACAGTGTTAGGGTATTGCAGACAAATTTTGAGCTGCAAAAAAAAGAAAATGAACTGCGACAAGTCAACGAAGTTAAGCGGCTCGAGAATGAGAACCTTAAGCTTAAAAATGTCTATCTCGAAAGCGATGAATATCTTGAGCTGACCGCCAGACGGCAATTTAATAAAGCTTTGCCGGGCGAAGAACTGTATGTTATTCCTCCTTCTGTCGCCAAGAGGTATGTCAAGGATACGCCGGAGATTAAAACTTCTGAGGAAAAACTAGGCCAGCAGCAGGAGGACAAGCCAAAATACAGGAAAAATCTTGAAGCCTGGCGTGATTTTCTGCTTCATAGGGATAGCTTATAATTGGCTTTATGAAACAAAAAAATCACGGCTCCACAATGCTGGCTTGCTTCTCGCCGCCGGTGATGCTGGCGACCTTTGCCATTGAAATAGGCTATCTTATTTATATACTCGTTCGTTATAAGATGAATGCCCTGGCCCGCTTAAGCGCGGCTTTGCTTTTTTTCCTGGCGATGTTCCAGATAAGTGAATATTTTGTCTGCGGAGCGGGTTATAGCTCGTCTTTCTGGTCGCGCGTCGGCTTTGTCTCGATTACTCTTTTGCCGCCGATAGGTATACATTTGATCCATACTCTGGCTAAAAAACCGTGGAACAATATAACCGGCGCAGCTTACGGAATGGCTATAGTCTGGGTAGGGGTGTTCGCGTTCTTTGAACATGCCTTTTCCGGCCATCAGTGCGCTGGAAATTATGTCATCTTTCAGGTTAAGCCCGGGCTTGGCGGACTTTATTTCGCTTACTACTATATGTGGCTGCTAATCGGTACCTGGCTGGCTTATCAATATTCTAAAACGATTAAGAAAAAAGACGCTAAATCTTTGTATCTGCTTACAATCGGCTATCTTACGCTTCTAGTACCGACGACCACGGTTAATCTGCTGAATCCGGAAGCCCAAAATGGCCTGCCCAGCGTTATGTGCGGCTTTGCGATAATCCTGGCTACTATCATCACGTTTGGAATAATGCCTAGATCGGGCAAATATAAACCGGCGGCTAAAAGTTAGTTTGTTACTTTAGATTCAACACTTCGTCGAACCTCGGCCGGTCGAAACCAAGGATTTTTTCTTCTTTGCCTTCATCGGTCTCGATAATGGTGAACGGTACTCCCAGCTGGCCGCTTTTCTCGTACAGTTCACGGGCTAAGTTATGGTCTAAATCAGCCATTTTTTCTTCATAGGCTATGTCTTTGGACTGCAAATAGCTTTTAAGCATCTTGCAGTAGCCGCAGGTCGTGGTGCTGTATATTGATATCTTTGCCATATTGTCCTCCTATTTAACTTTATCGGCTATATTAATCAATTTTTTTACTACTTGATCATCATCCTTGAGATGATAACAGATCTTTTGTCCCATTCTTTCTTTCTCGACGATCCCGACAAGCTCGAATGTCTTAAAGTGCTGGGAAACGGCAGGGACGGATATGTTGAGCCTGCCGGCAATTTCCGAAACGCAAAGCTGTTTCTTTTCAAGCAATATTTTGAATATCTTATAGCGGTTGCTTTCACCGAGGGCCTGAAGAATATGGACGAGCCGCTCGTCATTCTTGCTGAGTTTGGCCAGGGTGGTTTTCGTTGCCGTCATGTTTAATATTTAAGCAAATACTTAAACAAAAATCAAGCACATATATCTGAATATTGTAGACTTAAGTTATGGAAAGCAGCCGGCTGCCAAAGCGGTCAAAGACCGGACACAAAGGGACATTCGGCACGGTGGCGGTATTCGCGGGCCATGTGTCGGATGAATCCGTTATGCTTGGCAGCGCCGTTTTTGCCGCTAAATCAGCGCTTAAAAGCGGCGTGGGGCTGATAGATTTTTTTGCTGACAAGCATACTTTAATAGAACTGGTAAAAATGTTGCCGCAGGCAGTTGGACATACTTATAAAAGTTTTAATGAGCAATCGGCTAAATGGAGCAGTATTGTGGTGGGTCCGGGCTGGGAATCTAGCGATGAAAATATTGATATGCTTGAAGCTATTTTAAAGCTTAAAAAACCTGTAATTTTAGACGGCGAAGCACTGAATATTCTGGCTGCTAACCCTGATATATTGAAACTTTTACATCCTCAATGCGTATTGACCCCTCATGTGAAGGAATTCGAAAGATTGGCTGAAGGGTCGGATGTTTCTGATCCGCAAGTATTTGCCCGGAAATTCGGTTGCGTCCTGGTCTTAAAAAGCAGCACGACTAAAGTATTTGATAAGGTACGAACTTGGGAATTCAATGGCAATAATCCGGTCTTAGCTACTGGAGGCACAGGAGATGTACTGGCCGGTCTGATAGCCGGCTATGCCGCCCAATATTGTCCGAAAACAGATTTGTTTATTTGCGCGAAAACGGCGGTTGAAACCCACGCTGAAGCTGCTGAAAGATACAGCCGACAAAGGGGCGACAAAGGGCTGATTATAGACGAGCTGATTGATCTTATAAATTAATCAGTGCAATATCCGTCTACTCCAGGAAATTGCATGCCCAGCTCATCTTCTACGTACGCAACTTCAACCCCGGCCGATGAAACAATCGACTCGCCTGGCTCATCTTTTCCAGGGTTGGGCGGCAATTTCATCTCACCAGTTTCAAATTCTGATGCCATTTTAATACCTTTTTATTTAAGTTTACTATGCAATTTCATAATAAATTTAATATATTTTAGGCTCAACAAATATCAAAAACTGGCAGAATAAGCTTAAAAGAAATAAAGAACTTATACTTTATCTGCTATATATTTAAAATTCGGCTAGAAAATATTTTGTAACCGGGTTGTCGGTGTCAAGTTCGCTGTGAAAAGTTGTAGCTAGGATGTTCTTATGCCTTACTGCCACCGGGGAATCTATATTTTTAAACTTGTATTTTGCCAATATCTCTACTTTGCGCTTGGTCCTTAATATCTGAGGCGGCCGGATAAACATCACTTTGAATGATTTGCTGGAGATAGCAGTGGATCTAATATAGGTTTCAAAACTGTTTTTCTGACTTCCTAGGAAGTTTCTTTTTACTTCTACGGGAAGCACCTGCAGGTGGTCAGCTAGAAGTATCAAGCCGGCGCAAGTACCCCAAACCGGCTTGCCGGAGCCTATGAATTTTTTTAATGGTTTTACCAGGCGGTACTTTTCGGCCAGAAGAGCCATAGTGGTTGATTCGCCGCCGGGGATAATAAGCTTGTCGATATCTTCCAGATGTTCAGGCAATCTTACTTCTTTAGGAATATAACCGAATCTCTTTATTGCTTGGGCATGCTCTGAAAAGTCGCCTTGCAGGGCTAGGATACCGACAGTTTTCAAACTTACCAGCCTCTTTTAGAAAAAGTTTGTTTTTCGTCCAGATTATCCATACCGATGCCTGTCATCGGCGGACCTAGGTTTTCGCTGACTTTAGCCAGAATTTTGGGATTATCAAAGTGGGTGACTGCTTCTACTATTGCTGCGGCACGTTTCTTGGGATTGTTGCTTTTGAAGATTCCCGAGCCTACGAAAACGCCGTCGACACCGAGCTGCATCATCAGTGCGGCGTCCGCAGGCGTGGCTATACCGCCGGCCGCAAAATTAACCACCGGCAGCCTTCCGAGTTTTTTGGTCTGTAAAACTAGTTCGACATCGACTCTTTGCTGCAAGGCGAATTCCTTGAGTTTTGGCTCGGACATCCTTGACAGCTTGGCGATTTCTTCGTTGACCGTGCGGGCATGGTCTACCGCTTCGACTATGTCGCCGGTTCCGGCCTCTCCTTTGGTTCTTATCATCGCCGCGCCTTCCTGGATCCGGCGCAAAGCTTCTCCGAGGTTGCGGCAGCCGCAGACAAATGGAATGTCAAACGGCGAT
The DNA here is from genome assembly GCA_946478995.1 of uncultured Candidatus Saccharibacteria bacterium. Next base: position 5,138 of record CAMLDK010000010.1, read on the forward strand.
TTGTCTATATGATATTTAGAATCCGCCGGAGTTAAGACTTCGCTTTCATCTATGTAGTCCACGCCGAGTTCTTCCAAGATCTGCGCTTCGGCGAAATGGCCTATCCGGACCTTGGCCATGACCGGTATGCTTACAGCCTTGATGATATCTTTGATCATTTTCGGGTCGCTCATGCGCGCCACACCGCCATCAGCCCTGATGTCGGCAGGTACGCGCTCCAGCGCCATAACCGCAGCAGCTCCTGATTGTTCGGCTATCTTAGCTTGGTCAGGAGTTACTACGTCCATAATCACGCCCCCTTTAAGCATTTGGGCAAGACCGGACTTAACTGCGAATGTTCCTCGTTTTGTCATCTGTTTATACTATTATACAATCTGTTGCTTCTTATAACTATAGTCGTCCTATTCTGTCAAAGTTAAAGCTTCCGTCGCTATTAAGATAGCTTGGGCTCGGGGTCGGAGTGTCACCCCACTCAACACCATGTTCTACGCATAGCTCGGCTATTCTTTGGTGTATGTGCTCAGGTTTTAAAGGCTCCATGCCGCCGCTAAGCTCACTGTCTGTCAATGGTCCTACTTGGCCTGTGGAGTCCTCTCGATATATGGAACCCTTTTTATCAACTACGTATAAACTTACACCACTAGATGGAACTTTACTATCTATATCATTGTTGGACCAGTTCACAGAAGCTAGTCTCCATACTGGCCTTTTATCCTCTACATCTTTATAAATTGTTGCTTTACCCATAATTTCATCTCGCCACCATTTTCTCGCAAAAGACATCTTTTTGGGTTGACGATGACTGAAAGTTTCTGTTGGGATTTTGTTTTTTGCCGCCCAAATGGTAAAGCTGGAAGCCAACCTTCGAACCTCTCTTACTCTTTCGGCGTTTGCCTGTTGTTTTCTTCTGGATTCGGCAGCTTCTCTCTGGCGTAATTCGACCTCACGTCGCTGGCCAGCACGGAGTGTTTCCATCCTCCGATTTATCTCATCCCGTTCACTCATATGACAATCTTTACATTAAAAAGTCAACCATGCAAGCATGAGCAACAAGAAATGATTGGCCAAAAATTTTCTTATTTCTCTTTAGAAGCTTGGTCGATCAGGGCTGGCCGAAGTTTTTTCATGGCCCTGGCGGCTTGTTCGTCTCTTCTTCTTGCTGCTCGCTCGCTTATATCAAGCTGGCCGGCAACTTCTTTCCATGAAGTTTCTCTTCCGGTCAGATAGAAAGCGCTTATAGCTTCACGCTGGTCTGGTTCGAGCCCGCTAATCAATTCTTCGGCTTCATCGTGTTGCAAGGATTCGAGTCCTACTCTTGCTGCCAGCTCGCCAAGCTTACGGGCTAATACTGCTTCGGGATCACGGCGTTCACCGGTGTCGAACATCGCTATCATTAGCGCTAGTTCAGTCCTAGAACGCGCGCCGGTCTTCACTCTCATTTTATGGACGCTGCCAGCGATTTGCCTGGCGGTTCTGTCTCCGACCATAGTTCCTATCTCATCATATTCATGGTGAAGCAGGTTACCTATTATCATTTGATGGTCGGTGAGTAGTTCCACTAAGGGCTTCTCGGGGGTCTTTATTGGGTAGCGATAGCCTCTGGCATGCAGCATCAATGCGACCGAAGTAGTGTTATGAAGATCGAATGCTCTTTGGACATGAGCTGTCATGTTGTTGACGAAGATTCTGTCTGCCGGCGGATCTATCGCTTCGGCTATGTCTTCATGCGTGCCTAAATGCAACAGCGGGAGCACTTTCTGTTGCAGAGGAGTGAATTCCTCCAGGATTTGCCTGTTTAACACTTCTTGTTTTATTGATGGTTCCAACGTGTCCAGAAATCTTTGCACCTGCTCCATAGGTCTGCCCGCGGAAGGGTTATCGGAGAATGTCTTCGGTGCTTCAGGGATAGCTTTAGTTAGAGCCCATTCTATGGCGAAAACCGCCCTGTCATCGAATTGGGATATATCGCGTTGACTGAAAGCTTGGGCTGCACTAATCAATCCCTGCTCTCCTAAATGCAAGAGCTCGCTGCTATCCACACCGTGATCTTTAAGAGGGAAGACTACCGTTGCCACTAAGCCCGCATAAGCGTCTTTCAATGCTTGGGCAGATGATTCGTCTCCTCCTCTTATGCCTCTAACCAGCATTTCTTGGTCGGCCGCGTCAAGGAATTCTCCTGCCGCCCGGTCGTTATAATATCCGATCATTTGTGAGTCCAACGGGTCTGTCGAATCAAGAGCCACGAACTCATCGGGAGGTATAGTAAGTTCCGGAGGCCTATAAAATTCTTCCCTAATCATAAGTACTATATTATACCATATAAGTCAGTAAATTAGAAGAGCTATGGTCTGAGTCTTAACTGCTGCGTTTGCGTTTGCTGTGATTGAGTTCACGTTTTCGCAGGCGCAGGGATTTTGGCGTTACTTCTAAAAGTTCGTCTTTTTCGATGAAGTCTATGCATTCTTCCAGGCTTAGGATAGTCGGCGGTGTCAGCTGGACGACGCCGTCGCTGGAGCTACTGCGCATATTTGTTAAATGCTTGGCCTTGCAGACATTCATTTCCATGTCTTCCTGGCGTTTGTTCAAGCCTACGATCTGTCCGGCATAAACATTCACGGTCGGCCCGACGAAGGCTTCGCCCCGGTCCTCTACCATTTGCAGAGCGTAAGGGGTGGTCACGCCATTCTCGAAGGCGACTATTACGCCGTTACGCAGCTGTGGCAGGGCAGGGCTGAGCGGCTGGTAACCGACCATCAGCGAGTTTATTATCACCGTGCCTTTGGTCTTGGTCATCAGCACGTTGCGCAAGCCCAAGAGCGCGCCGGTAGAAAGTTCGTAAATAAGTTTTGTAACGCCTTTGGGGCTGGCAAATTGTTCCTTCAGTGCTGCCCGACGGGCACCTAGCTCCTGCTGGACGGTACCGACATGTTCTGCGGGAACTTCTATGATGAGTTCTTCTACAGGCTCGACGGTCTGGCCGTCTTGTTCTTTGGTAACGACTTGCGGCCGGCCGACTTCAAACTCGTATCCTTCTCGCCGCATAGTTTCTATAAGTACGCTCAAGTGCAGTTCTCCGCGCCCGGAAACTAAAAAGCCGATGCCTTCTTCTGCCACCTGAAGACCGATATTGGTTTCCAGTTCTCGGGCTAAACGTTCGCCGATTTGCCGGCTGGTAGTAAATTCGCCCTCTTTACCCTTGAAAGGGGAAGTATTCGGACCAAGATAAATTTTGAGCGTCGGGGCTTCTACTTCCAATATTGGCAAAGCTTCCGGCTGGGTAGCGTCGGCTATAGTTTCGCCGATTTCGGCATTGTCTATACCGGTCAGCTGGACTATATCGCCCGCTATGCCTTCGGATACTTCGGATTTGGACAGGCCATGGCTCATAAAAATACTTTGGACTTTGCCTTTTACCTGCGACCCGTCTTTTTTGCAAAGAACTATAGGCTCGCCGGATTTTATCTGGCCGCGCGAGATTCGCCCGATGGCGTATTTGCCCTTAAAGCTATCCCAGGCTAGGGCGGTTACGAGCATTTGGAAAGGCTTGTCGAGCTCAATTGCCGGCGGGGGAGTATGCTCGATAATAGCATCAAAGATTACCGACAGATCACCTGCCTGCTCGTAATTATCCGGTGCTTTATCCCAGGCTTTGCCGGCTTGTCCGACAGCATAGTAAACCGGATAGTGCAATTGGTTTTCGTGGACGGCTAATTCTAGAAACAGATCCGCAAGCTCGTCTTCAACTTCTTTTACCCGGGCGGCAGGCTTATCGATTTTATTGATAATCACAATCGGCTTTAACTCGTTTGCCAGAGCCTTGGTCAGCACAAACTTGGTCTGAGGCATTGGGCCTTCCTGGGCATCTACTATCAGAATGCAGCCGTCGGCCATGTTCAAAGTCCGTTCTACTTCGCCGGAAAAATCAGCATGCCCGGGCGTGTCGATTATGTTAATCCTGTAGTCTCCATGCTGTACGGCCGTGACTTTGGCGGTGATAGTTATGCCGCGTTCGCGCTCTTGGTCGCCGCTATCCATTATCAGGTCCTGCTTCATTTCGGCCTGATGCTCCGCAAAAGTTTGGGATTGCTTAAGCAGGCCATCAACCAAAGTAGTCTTGCCATGGTCGACATGAGCGATGATTGCTATGTTACGTATTTTTGCCGGGTCTTGTATCTGCTTTGTCATATCTAAAATAAAAAATGCGCTTTTAGCCAAGCGCCTTACTTAATCTTTGTATAATTATAGCATAACTGTGCTCTTTAATCAAAAGCGTCTTAAGGCCGGCCGGCGGAACTTTATTGATATTAAACTGACTTATACTTTATAAAAATTTTTTGCATATAGCACGAGGGTTACAGCTAAAGAGTCAGAATCTAGTTGGCACGCCTGTTTTTTTGAATTTCTTGTTTTAACTCGTCAATCATAATTTGGGTTTTATAATGTTCTTCTTCTCCTTTTCTAAAGATATATTCTGCAAATCCGGCAACCATGATTGCTTGTGCTGTTAGTTGCAGCCATTCTGATTGCCAGTTCTCAAATGTTGCGCTCCAAAATTCGGGCCAGAACTCACTCATTTGAAATTTCTGCTCGTGCTGTTCGCTTCTTTGTTTTTCAGCCTGCAGCTGGGTAACTAGCTGGCCGCCCCAGCTTGCGATGAAAAAAGCTAGTAAAATAAATACAGCGGCCCATCTACGAAAAAAACTATTCTTGCGTTCGTACTCTTCCTTTAAATTACTCATACTACACCTCCTTATTGTAGGGTAACTATAAATCTAGCGACTTGTTAAAAGCTGTAAAGTAATTAACAGTAAATTTTAAATTATCATTTTCGGTTTTTCTGCATTTTTCTTTTCTTTTTCTCGAGTTTTTTATCGCTTTCCTCTTCCGCCTCTACGAGATCTTTTGCGGTTATACCTAGTTTTTTCATGATAGCGTCTTGTTTGATATTAAGGGCTAAGTTGTCACGGTTCTGAGTATTTTGAATGACGAAAACAATCAGAAAAGTAATAACCGTAGTGCTGGTGTTAATAATAAGCTGCCAGGTGTCTGAAAAGCCCAGCAAAGGCCCCGACAATGCCCACAATATAACTGATGCCGTGGCAATTATAAATGCTCCCGGTCTGCCAATGACTATTGATACTGCCGTGCTAAAACGTGTAAATATATCAGGTTGTTTTTTGCTCATATTCCTCCTTTATTTATAGAAATAGAATGACATTTGCTTATTGTTCGGTCTGTAAGATTTATTACTTACTGCTCGCTAAACTGGCGCTTTATTGCATAGGGAATCGAAGTGACCGGCTTAAGACGCATGGAGTTAAAGGTATCTGCCCAGAGGTTCTTTTTACCTTGGACTAAATCGCAAAGGATAGTTCCGGCTACCATGCTGGTGGTCAGTCCCCACTTTTTAAAACCCGTAGCGGTATATAGGTGTTTGGACCAGGGGTAGAGCTTACCCACGAGGGGAACTTCGTCATAGGCTATATAGTCCATTGCCTTCCATTTATATTCTATTTTTGAAATGCCGAAGTATTTTTCGGCATAATTTGCCAGCTTCTGGTAGCGCTTGTTCGGGTCGCTCAGACCAGGCGTATGATTTTCGCCGCCGATGAGAAGCAGCTGCTTCCGGCCATCTTTTACCGGCAGGATCGAATAGTGGTTTTTATCCGGGGAGATATACATACCTTTTAAATTCTTATCAAAACGGCCAGCTACTATGTATGAAGTATGCGGATGTACTAGGATCGCATAACCGCCACGGGCTAGCAGGGGAGCGGCCGGTATTTTTGTGGCGACGATTATATCTTTGGCTGTTACTTTCTTCCCATTAGCTTTTACATACGCAGGATGTCCATCATGAAAATTAGTGACATTGCTATGTTCGAAGACATAGCTGCCGTTTCCATGGATTAACCTGGCAAGGCCAAGCAAGTATTTTTGAACATTGAACATAGCCTGGTTAGAAAATTTGACGGCCGCTTCAATCTTAAAAGGCAAGTCCGAAACAGTTTCAAAAGTAGCGGGTAGGTCTAAAGCCGCGGCAATACCGGCTTCGGCTTTGAACTGTCTGGTCTTATGATAATCGGTTGTAAAGACATAATTATCTTTTGAGGTGATGTCGCAATCTATCTTTTCTTTTTGGATAATTTCTTTAACCTTACCGGCCGCACTTTGGTTGGCTTCGGCGTAAATACGAGCGGTTCTTTTTCCAAGCCGCCGGCTAAGGTTGTCGTATACCAACCCGTGCTGCGACGTAATTTTGCCCGTTGTCTTGCCGCTTGTTCCGCTTCCGACCAGGTTCTTTTCCAGGACTACTACCCTAAAGCCGGCTTGCTTAAGTAAATAGGCTGAGGTAAGCCCCGTTATTCCTCCTCCAACGATAACTATGTCTGTCCTAAAATTGTCATCCAAGTGCGGATAAGCAGTTTCGCTTGCGCTTGCCTGCCAATAAGATTGTTCTGTGTTAGGTAAATTAATCATCATTAGAATTTATAGTATGAAAGAAGATATTGTTCAGTTAATAACCTAACATCTTTTATTAAGCTCAGTTTCCAAGCGGACTGTAAATTATCTTACAGACTTCTTCTAAGCCGTTGATTACACTACTGTGGTATCAATTAAGGAGGTAGATTATGCCAGAGGAAAACAACGAAAAACAGAGTAGAGGCGGAGTTTTGGGAGTGGTTATAGTACTAATTATCTTAGCGATAATAGGCTTCTTTGTAGTAAAAGCAATCAATAATAACGACGTTAATGTAGATACCGGCAATGAATCAAGCCAAGAAGGACAGCCGGGGACTCCCGGCACACCCGGAACGGACGGGACTGACGGCACAGATGCCCAGCCTGGGACTGATAGCCAGCCAGGTACAACGGAGCAGCAACCGGAAGCAGAAGACCCGGCTAATCCGAATAATACCGACACTCAGCCGCAGCAATAAACCCCCAGCGCTTAATAGCGGAACTTAGGCTAATAATTATTTTCTGATTTTGCTCTTTGAGGTGGTGATTTGCCTGTATCTCTTGCCCATGACCTCATGCACGTTGCTTATCACCACGAAAGCCTGCCGGTCATATTTCTTCACAATCGTTTTTAATTTCTGCTCTTCAAAACGAGTGATTATAGAGAACATAACCCCGTCGGCAATACGAGATGACTCGGTGGTTCCGTTCACATAAGTTACCTTCCTACCTAGCTCTTCTTCTATAGCATCTCCAAGCTCTTTGTATCTAGTGCTAACGATCCAAACCGATTTGGACTCGTCCAGCCCTTCGACTGTCAGATCAATAGCCTTATGAGCTATGAAGAACGCGATTAATGAATACATGGCCTTATCCCACCCGAAAACAAAGCCCGCGGAGCTTAATATAAAAAGGTTTAAAAACATAATTATCTCACCTACTGAAAAAACGGATTTTTTTCCGGCAAGTACGGCTACTACTTCGGTACCGTCCAGAGTTCCTCCGTATCGTATGACGATGCCCACGCCTACTCCTACTATCGCCCCGCCAAAGACCGCAGCAAGGATCGGGTCGGCGGTAGCGGCAGTAGTAGGGTGAAAGAAAATTGTAAATAATGAAAAGACACTGACTCCATATAAAGAGGATATGGCGAACAGATTTCCCAGACGCTTCAACCCTATCCAGATAAAAGGCAGGTTAAGAACGAACAAGAAGATGCCCAAAGGAATATTGGCTAAATGCGCACCCATTATAGAAAGCCCTACTATTCCACCATCGATGATATTGTTAGGAACCAAAAAGAACTCTATACCTATTGACGCAATGACAGCACCTATTGTGATGATAAAGACTCTTATTAATAAAACTGCGTTTAAGTATTTGATGTTTAGCCTTTACTTTAACCTGGAGAAATTTAATTATAACAAGTATACGGATTTACTTTTTGAAATTATGCAGAAACAAAAAGGCTCCGAAGAGCCTTCGAAGTCTTTCTTGGTAGCGGGGGCAGGACTCGAACCTGCGACCTTGTGGTTATGAGCCACACGAGCTGCCGCTGCTCCACCCCGCGGTAATTTCCGTTTTTAACGGAATTCTATAGTAACAAACAGAGGTGAGAATGTCAAACTTGACTTAATACAGAAAATATATTATAAATAAAAACTAAGAAGGGACGCTTCTCGACTAAAAGAAGCCTGTTATTGAATATTGTATTATCATGCCGAATCCTGAACATAGAGCCGAATCAGCACTAATTATTCCAGAACCCGAAGATGCGATTTCATCGGCTAATACTGTGAGCAGACTGCAGCTGGCCGCGGCTCAATTCATAGTTGCCGCCGGATTGTCCCTAGCTATTATCGGCTCAGGATCTGCAAATGCTTCCCCCGCTAAACTACCCCCGGTTCCTGGAGCAATCCAACCTGCGCCGGAAAGCGACTTTATTACAGGGCTGGAACCTAGCGCGGCAGTTGACAGGGAAGACCCCTTGGAAGTAGGAGTAGCTACTTATAACTGGGAGCATGATACTCCCGATTCGCTATTTAGCGAGATGAACAAACTGGGGATGACCGGTGCCAGGCTGTCGCTAAGCAGATTCCGCGCAGATGAAGACTTAGCCGATATTTGGGAACAATTACCGGAAGCTAGGAAAAACGGAATAGAACCAACAATTAATCTGGGCCAACACAAGGAAGCGCCCCTGGAAGGATTCCCCACATGGGCAGCCGATATGGCCGAGCAACTGCCGGGAGTAAAAAGATTTGTCATCCTGAATGAAGTCAACAGCCCTCTATTTTCTGCTGACTCCATGGAAGAGAATGTCGATGTTCTATACAAGACCTATAACGCCATCAAACAGGTCCGGCCGGATGCGGAAATCGGCGGTTTCGGCTTAGCTTCCCAGTACGATCCGAAAGGTTTTCTGGAAGCAGCTAAAACTTATGCCGAGAAGAAATATGACGGCCTACATAGCATGATGGATTACCTTGATGTCCATATTTACTACAAGCCTGACAAAGCCGAGACTTTCCTAAAAGACGTTGAAGCTATATGGGACGGTCCGATTGTCGTTGGAGAGGCAGGCTATGGAGTGGAGAATAGCGGCCAATCTTATGAATCGGACGGATTTGTGGCGGAAGAAGACCAAGCAAAGTATTTCATAGAGCTTATAAAAGTTATGCTAGAACATCCCCAAGTGATAGCTTTGCATAACTATAGGCTTGCTAATTCCGCTGATCCCACAGACTTAAAGACCGGTTTAATAACCGTTAGCGGCGAGAAGTTGTTGTCGTATTTTGCGATAATGAAATTTCTGAATTCAAGCAGTCTTTAGAACAGGCAAGTGATATCTACGGCCGGGCTGATTTATAAAAGTCAATGGCTTATTTAACATGATTCTACCAAAATTTCGCCGGCCATTTGTGATATAGATAACAGACATCTGCGCGGCTGCGACGTTAGACTAAAAACTTCTTTTAAGGCTGTTTGTATTGGAGCTTTAAGAGAAATAATAATTAACCAATACAAAGTAATAGGAGGTTTTATGCTAAAACTTACTAGGCTTATAAAAAATTTTAAAGGAAAGATCGCGGCCGGTACCGTGGGTGCTATCCTCGTAGCCTCGCCGGGGGTAGCCCTCGCGCACGGCAACCATAATGATCGTGATAACGGCTGGTCGCAGCGCAACAGCTGGTCGGATAACAACCGATGGGACAGGCACAATCATAACGACGAATGGGACCAGACTTGCGAAGAAAGACAGGCAATAGCTGATCAGAAAATAGCTAACTACAAAGCTAAAGCGCAAGAACGCTTTAACGGCCTTGGCGCCTATCTGTTCAGTCAGCAGAAATTTGTGGCTGATAACAGTCTGAGTATTGAAAACTACGACAAATACAACGACAAAGCCGTAAATGCTCAAGTCAGGGCTCAGGCGGAACTGGATGATATAACCGCCCCAAACATTGATTGTGATCGATGGGAAGGTAAAGACAAAAGAGAAATCCGCCAAGCTAAGCACGATCTTAGGGAAGCTATGGAAAGATTTGAAAATTCCGTACAGAAACTAAGCTTCGTTATAAGCGAATCAGTAGTTATTTCTTCATAAGCTCGGCCGAAGAAATACCAGACTGGAGAAAAGACCGCTTGTGTTTAAGCGGTCTTTTCGACTGAAGCTTATTCTTCTTTCTGTCTTTTTTAAGATATAGTTAAATCAGACAAAAAATGTCAAAACAAAAATTAATGCTACCAGCCGCTGCCCTTATCGCCGCCTATGTTCTATGGGGCCTCAATGTTCCCGTGATAAAGGTTGGTATTGCGACCATACCTTTTGCCATATTTATGCTGACTCGTTTCATGGCGGCTTCCTTGCTGCTTCTGCCTCTTGCGATCAGAACCTGGAAACCATTGAAAAGAAGAGATATGTGGAGAATGATAATCAGCTCGTTCTTATGGATAATTCTAACCGCTTTAACTCTTAACATCGGGCTGCTTTATGCACCAAGCATGAACGCCGGCGTCATCAACCTGCTCGGTCCTTTGATCCTGTGCATACTTTCGGTAGAATTTCTCAAAGAGCGGATGAGCTTCAAGACGTTTCTCGGAGTAATTGTCGCTTTTGCCGGGGCGGCGGTGATAATCGGCAAGCCTTGGGAAGTCAGCCTCGGCGGACACTCAGTAATGCTGGGTAATACATTGTATCTGGCTTCTATGCTAGGAGCGGTTATAAGCGCGCTTGTTGCTAAACCGATCCTAAAGAAAATGAGCTCTTACCAGGCTGCATTTATGTATATATTCCCCGGATCCTTGTGTTTGATCCCTATCGCCATAAGCCAGCTTGATGGGTGGAGTATCAGCCAGATCTCAGCTAGCAGCTACGCGGCTCTTGCGTATAGCGTCGCAGCTATCACGCTTGCCAATCTTTTCTTCATGTACGGGCTTAAATATAAAAAGGCTAATCAAGTAGGAGTATTCGTCTACTTGGAGTCGGTCGCGCTTTTCGCCGGCGCCTGGGTTTTATTAGGCGAGCGACCCTCAGCCAAATTTGCGCTCGGAGCGGCCTTAGTGTTCATTGGCATCTATTTGGCTGAATTCCATATGCCCCGGAAGCGCAAGGTTAAAATTACTCAGCCGAAATGGTACAACCAGCTGGCTGCCAAATTCCATTAATAACCTCCTAATTTAAGCGGACTATGTAGTTTGCTTATGCTTGCAATTTATGATATAAAGTGTAATCCTAAGTCATAAGTTATAAATTGGGAGTATATATGAACTTAAGAAGGCCAAAAGGAGCAAAAGAATGGCGCACAGCTATGCACGCTTCTTATGAGGCATATGCTAGAGGAGAAGTAAACTATCCACGTATTTTTGTTGGCGGCAGGGAAGAAGAAATCGAAGCTTTACCGA
>CAMLDK010000011.1 GCA_946478995.1 uncultured Candidatus Saccharibacteria bacterium
ATCGTTTTCGTTCCTGGGATAGGCGATCATAGCCGGTACTACTTGGAATATACTGCCGTCAGTAGAAAAGAATCTTCTGGCATCATCGCTGGTTACGACCTCGCCGATTAGATGTTCCTGTAGATAATGGGCAACTTTATTCATTAGATACGGACATATTTAATTTTCAAAACTTATAGTAGTTATATTATCACACTAGTGGTTAGATCCGGCTGTCTTAACGCTCCTTGCGTATTTTCCAGCTTTCAACATTTACGTACTTGTCGGAAGGAGTAACCATGCTTTTTACCACAAAGCCGTCAAGCTCGCCTGACACCAGAAAGACAAATTGAGGCCTATAAAGAGCTACTGCCGGATTGTCTGCTGCCCAAGCCTTCAAAAACGGTTGGTACTTCACGGTCCTTAATTTGGGGTCGGTTCTGGACCTGCCGCCTTCTAGCGCCGCATCAGCTTTTTTAGATTTATACTCGCTAAAGTTAAGCCTTGTCTTCAATCTTGAATCAAACTGCGAACTATGCCAAAAGGCATATACGTCCGGATCGGCGCCGACAGATATGGAGCTAAGCAGGGCATCGTAGCCATGCGAAGCTATGGTGCTTTGGCGGGCTTCTTCATTCTCAACAATTATATTAACTTCAGCGCCTATGGCTTGCCACTCTTCCTTTAACTTCTCCGCAGCAGCCTTGTATTCATCGCTCTCATTTATATACAAGTTGAAGCTTAGCGGAATTTTTTTCTTTACCCTTATGCCGTCGGCACCGATCTTCCAGCCTGCCTTTTCCAGAACTTTTACCGCCTCGGCAGGATAGCCTGTGTGTTGAACAGTTTGCCTGGAATAGGCAAAATGAGAACTCAGCAACGGGCCATTGATAGGCTGCAGCGCATCTCCGGTAGCGGCTATGACTTCTTTCTTATCAGTAGCCAAAGCCAAGGCCAGCCTTACGCTGCTCTCCGATAAGACTCCGGACGATGTCTTAAAAAAGACCATTGTTTGCGCCGCCAGATTCACCGGTATGAATGTGTTCTTTTCATCGGCCGTTAAGTCATCAAATATATTAGACACGTCGCTTGCGGCAGTTATATCACCCTCGCTAAAGGCGGCTTTCATACTTTCCTGAGAGTCAAAAGTCTTTATGATATAGCGGCTTAATGCAGGTCTTCCCTTATGGTATTTGCTAAAGGGCAGCAAGCCTATGCTCTGAGATTTTACTTCATCCGCGGCATCGCCAATTTCTATTTTACCTATCTTAAAAGGGCCGCTGCCTACGGCATCAACGGTATTAAAATCACTGGTCCGAAGCTGCTCCGCAGGCACACTGCCGAGTATATGTTCGGGTATGATACCGACCGTCAGCGAATAAGGAAATGATCCCAAGGCATTATCCAGCTCAAATTTGACTGTGTAGTCATCGACTGCTTGTATTTGTATGCCTTGCCAGCCCGCGGATAAAAGCGAATCGGCGTCCGGGTTTTTTATAGTGTTGAAAGTAAATGCCACGTCTTTGGCCGTAAGCGGTACGTCATCATGCCAATAAAGATTCTTCTTCAAAGTAACCGTGTAGGTCTTATCGTTATCTGAAAGATCCATCGATTCGGCAAGATCCGGAACAAGCTTACCCTTCTCGTCATAACTGAAGAGGCTCGAATAAAGCAGCCGGGAGACCGATGCATCAACGGAGCTTGTGGCGTAAATAGGGTTCGAGTTGGTATATGAGCCGACTATTCCTTCGCTAAATATCCCGCCCTCGACAAAATGTTCCGGCAAGTATTTTTCTCTAAGCACGCCAAACTGCAGGAAACCGACAAAAATCAGCAAGGCCACCAATATCAGCCAGCCGGCCATTTGGCGGCGGACATTTTTCAAGTGGTGAAGACGTCGGAAAAAATGCTTGTCAATCGTCTTTTCGGTATTACCGCCAAAATCCTCTATGTTGCGGCGTTGGCGCTTGAGAAGCCGTTTAAAGAAAAGCCCGGAATCCTTCTTCATAAACACTAATGTTTTAGACCAGGATGCCAAACATTAATGATAAACCGAAAACTATGACCAAAACTATAGTTATGTAATGTATGGTCCTGTCTGTGCCGCGCCTGACCGTATTGACTTCACCGCCTCCGCCCAATCCGGCACCCAAGCCTGCGCCTCTTGTCTGAAGCAGGATCAAAATAGTCACCAAAATCATCGAACCGATAGTTATATATCCGAAAATATTCATCCATACTAATTTAACACGGGCTGGGGCTGCTAGTACAGCTTCATTTGCCCGGGCTACTCGACTATAGTGACTATCAAGTAGTTTACCAGCCCTATTATCATTCCGGTCAACATCGCCGCGAAGAAATTCGTAACATGCAGTTCATCATAAAATTCGCTGGCAAGTAAAACCATCAAACCGTTTATCACTATCATAAAAAGCCCGAAGCTAAATATAAGTATCGGCAGGCTCAGGAAAACCACTATCGGCTTGATGATAGTATTGATCAGCGACAACACCAGGCCAGCCACTGCTATGACCGTGAAGCTGCTGCCAAAATTTACGCTGCCGCCCAAAATACCGGCGGCAATGAACAGGCCTAAGCTGGAAACAAACCAACGGAATAAAAACTCTTGTAAAAACCTTTTTCTGCTCGGCAACATCTACTAGCCCATTATACTAGATGACAAGTTTTCTATACCGTCTTTGGTTATTAACACGTTGTCTTCTACCCTAACGCCTATATTTTCTTCCGGGATGTATATGCCCGGCTCGACGGTTATAACCATGCCTTCTTTCATCGGACTGGAATAATCTGCCGGATCATGCACATCGATACCTAACGAGTGAGACGTGCCGTGCGGATAATATTTTCTGACATTTTCATTAGTTATTTCTTTTATCAATCCAAGCTTCCTGAGCTCCTCGCCGATGAACTTCGCCACCTTTGTCTCATAATCCCTGAACCCTATACCGGCCTTTAGGATGCCCATGGCATAGCCCTGGGTTCTGGCTACGGCTTCATGGACTTCCCTTTGTCGCCGGTTATTGTTTCTAGTGATCGTCCTGGTTATATCAGAGCAGTAATTATTAAATTTCACTCCGGTGTCAATCAGCACCGCATCTTCCGACCCTATAGGATGGTTATTAGACTTATAATGCAAGACCGTCGCGTTGCGTCCGGCCGCCACAATCGGCATGAAAGCATATTCCAATTTATTCCTGAAATAAAAATCATTCAGGTCGGCCGCTATATCATGCTCGTTCTTATAGTTGTTTATATTCTTCTTGATCTTTTCTAAAATATCGCCGGTATAGCTTATGGCACGCTTTATGCAATATATTTCGCCCTGGCTTTTTATCATACGCAGATTGATGATTTCACTGCTGATATCTTTTTTATCCAAATTCGGATTTACAGAAAGTATTTTCTTAAGTAAATTTCTTGAAGCCGGATTGGTATAGACGTCATAGCTGGCCGAATACTCTTCCGACGGTTTTACATAGGAGAAGTTTTTTGCTTTTTTCAGGCTTTTTGACAGTTTTTCCCAGCCCTCCTTATGGTCATAAATCTTACCGATCCCGGAAATTTCTTTTAACCTGTCCTCGTCTATTTGCTCGGAAAAGACCTTATGCCTCGGATCACGCTCAGGAAGGATCAAATACTCTTCAGCGTCGATGACCAGAATCAAGTCCGGCTCGCTGATTCCGGTAAGATACCAGAAATTGCTATCCTGCTCAAAAGGGAAAACATCGTCATCGCGCGTACGCTGCAGCAAGCCGTTAGCTGTGAGTATCAACGGCGTGGAACCTGCGAATTTTTTTAGAATCTTTTTCCGGTTATCGGCGAAAAACCTGCTGTCGATATAGTTATCTTCCATTTATTCTCTCCATGAATGCCGGAAGCCAATTAGTCCTATAGCCGTAATCGGACGGATGGAAAAAATCCGCAGCGAAAGTCCTTAGGCCATGGTTTTCGGCAACCCTTTTATGCAGCTGGGCCGGATTGAATCCATGTCTGGCAGCCAGCTGATTTATTATTCCGTTCGCTTCTAGGACTCTGGATTCATACTTAGCGTAGCGGCTGCCGGCAAACGAAGGTATATCGGAAATAACCGTGCCTTCCGGCAACCTCGACATTAGTTCGTTCATCTCGCTTTTAAACTTTTCGGGATCAAAGCTAAGTATGTCGTTAGCTCCGATCTCGATGGTTATTACGTGTTTGTTTTTCAGCTTGAACTGCTCATACAGCGGCAGCTGGGTTTGCGCTACATCGGCTACTTTTGCCCCGCTTTTGCTCAGGTTTATTAGCTTTACCTGCTTTTCTTCCTGCTTTTGCAGCTCGTCCGCTATAAGGCCCGCATATCCTTTCAACGGTTCCGAAGCACCTACGCCCTGGGCTGCTGAATCGCCTAAGGCCACGTACACAAAATCATCAGGGTCAACGGGCACTAAATTAGATTTAAGCCAGTACTTCTGGTATCTGGCCAGCTGGGTGTAGAGTTCGCCCAGGCGCGCAGCCATAAATACGGCGAGGACAAATAAAATAGCTATTAATATCTTCATCAGCTAGTTCTCCATTATAGTCTTTTAAAAGCAACTACTGCCTTGGCCTTGCTTTTTCCTACCACGGCGGCTATTTCCATTTCATCTGCGGCCATGACCGCCCTTGCGCTGCCGAATGACCTTATAAGCTTCTTTTTGGTCCTGTCGCCTATCCCGGGGATGTCATCCAGGACAGACTCATGCTGCCTGGCCCGTTTTAACACGGAATGGTAGCCTACGGCAAACCGGTGGCTTTCATCTCTTATGCGCTGGAGCAGCTTCAATGCGTCGCTTGAGCGGCTAAGAATCTTGATATCATATTGCAACTTTGTCGCAATAACTCTATCTTTAATCTTACTTGTATTATTTTTATTTCTTTCCTTTTGCGATAAAGTCGCAATAGTATCAAGGCGGGGGATTATGATTTCTTCGTATCGCTTGGCAATACCGATCAATGGGACTGATAAATTCAGGTCCCTTAAAGCGGCCATTGCCGAAGATACCTGGCCTTTCCCTCCGTCTATAAGTATCATGTCGGGCTTGCCCCACCTTTTTATATTAATCTCGCTGAAGCGGCGGCTGATGACTTCGCGCATATGGGCGAAATCGTCATTGCCGGCAATACGGGATTTGAACTTACGGTACTGGCTCTTGTCAGGAACACCGCTTATGAAAACCACCATGCTGGCCACAGTGTCCTTGCCGCTCATATGGCTTATATCAAATCCTTCGATCCTCCTAGGCGGTTTTATACCAAGCATTTCGGCGAGTTCGACCAGTCCTCGGTCTTTACTTATATCCAAGTTTTCCCGGTCGCCGAAAATTATTTTGGAGTCCAGGTTTTTCAACGCAAGTATCTTATCGCGAAGCTTCGCGGCTTTTTCAAACTCTGAAGCCCGAGCGGAATCCTTCATTTCTTTTTCCATCTCTCCGATAATTTTTTTACGCTTGCCCGTTATATAACTGATGAGCTTACGCAAATTGCGCCGGTATTCCTCCAGGGAAGTCATATTGGCCTCAAGCCCCGGGCAAAGGCCAAGCTGCGCCTGCAGGCAGGCGCGTTTTGGAATGTTCGTCGGCGTGTGGGTAGAATACGGGAAGATTCTGCGCAAGTAACGAAGCGCTTGGGAAATAGTAAATTTAGACAGATACGGCCCGAAGTATTCCGCGCCGTCATCCAGCGGACGCCGGGTAAAGGTTACGCTCGGGTAATCGCTTTTCATATCAATCCTCACGTAAACAAAGCTTTTATCATCGCGCAGCAGGATGTTGTATTTGGGCATGTAGCGGCGGATCATCTCCGCTTCCAAGAACAATGCGTCCAGCTCGGTCTCGACTTCCGTCCACTCGACGTCGGCTATATCGGCGACCAGAGCGTCAGTCTTGACATCCCTCAGCCGCGAATTCTGGAAATACTGCCGCACGCGGTTGCGCAAGACCGCGGCCTTGCCTATATAAATAATTTCTCCGGTTTTATCCTTGTAGAAATAAATCCCCGGGTTTTTGGGCAGGTCTTTTAGCTTTGCCTCTAAGCTCATGTTGTCTTAGCTAAGGAATGGTTTTCACAAAAAATCTGCTCACTAGCTTTGCAGCTCTCGCAGATCAGGACCAGCCGGTTGCAGGAGACGTCGGCGCAGTTTTCGAAGTTGCTTGTTGCTCGGGCGCAGTGCACGCATGTTCCGATATCTTTGGCTTTATCGGAAAATTTATGAGTCATCCGGTCGTCAAATATATATAGGCTGCCCTCCCAAAACCCGTTATCGCCGTATTTTTCGCCGTACTTTACTATTCCGCCGTCTATCTGGTAAACATCTTCGAAACCGCGGTTTTTCATAAGCACCGATAAGATCTCGCAGCGTATTCCACCCGTGCAGTATGTAACGATTTTCTTATTCTTTAAGTCGTCGTATTTGCCGCTTTCAATCTCTTTTGGAAAGTCCCGGGTATTTGCTACATCCGGAATGACTGCGTTTTTAAACCGTCCGACTGCGGCTTCATACTTATTGCGTCCGTCAAAAAACACCACGTCTTCACCATACTTTTCTATAAGTTCGTGTACTTGGGCCGGTTTTAAATGCTTGCCGCCATTAGTTATACCTTTTACGCCGACTTTGATTTCTTCCGATTTATCAAATGCTACCAGCTCCGGACGGACTTTCACGCTCAGACGCGGAAACTCGCTACCTGACCCATCGCTCCATTTGTATTTAATACCTCGGAAAATACCGCTGGCATTCATCTGCGACTTATACTGGCGCAAGCTCTTCAGCTCGCCGCCAAGCGTGCCGTTTATACCATGCTTGCTGATGATAATCCGGCCTTTCAGGCCCAGGCGGGAACAAAGCTCGCGCTGCCAGCGCATGGTCATTTCCGGATCAGCGACCGGTATAAATTTATAGAATAAAATCACCTTTTTCATTCGTTCATGATTATACCAAAAACCGCCTTCTAAATCTCCCGTCAACTATTGACCGATCGGACATAATTTGAATATTATACTTTTATGAGAAAACCAAGTGAGGCAACCAGATATATCCTTGAAGCTTTTATACCCTACACCAAAGCCAATCTTTTGCTTGCGTTCAAGCCTTCACAGTTTTTCAATGAACTAGAGAAAAAATCCGGGCAAAAAAAGCGTTCTCTTGAAACGGCATATTATCGCTCAATCAAAAAAGGACTTGTCGAGCTTGATAATAACCGGATCCCCCGCTTGACTGAGCGAGGCCGGAGAAAAGCCCAGCTTTACAAACCCACCAGATTAAAATTCGGAGCGCATCTGATGATTATTTTTGACATTCCCGAGTCTGAGCGCTCGAAAAGACGGAGACTGAGAATTTTGCTCCAGGCACTTTCCTTCCGACAGATACAGAAAAGTGTCTGGGAAACAGAATATGATCACCGCGATTATCTTCGGGCTGAGATAGCCGACATGAATCTTCAGGAATACGTGCGAGTCTACGAGACTGCTCAGATTGAAATATAAGTTTTCAAAATGTGTCCGATCGGACGAGTTATGACGGGCAGTTTTGTTTTATAAAATGTTTGTGGTATAATGTAATTTAACATTACAAAATTAAAGGAAAGGGCCGGTGCAAAAAAATGTTGGTAAATAAACCACCAACAATCCTAAACAATGTGGTTCTTTCCACTACTCTTTAGACGAAACAAAATATCACTTAAAGCATTGCATATGCCGGGTTAAAGGAGACCCAGCTAGTGAATAATATAACCAGACAAACCCTTTTAGTTTTTTGGCGTCACGCGTTTAGATATAAGCGCTATCTTATACCCCTGCTTATAATCGTGCCTTTGGCTACGGCCGGATTAAGATTAGTTCCGCCGCTGGTTGCCGCCGCGGTTATCCAAAGGTTAGGATCAGGCGATTTCATATCCGGCGATTTTTGGGCAAGTTTCGGGCCGGAAATAATTTTATATGCAGCCATAGCGGTGATTGGCGGCGTTGTACTTGCCCGCATAGATATGTACTTGGTCTGGAAACTGGAAACATACGTCAACCGCGACCTAGCCCGGACGATGTTCAACCATTTTATGAAGCTTGATACGAGCTTTCATGAAAACAGCTTCGGAGGGTCATTAGTATCCAGGACAAACAAGCTTATCGGCAGTTACATTCGTTTTACCGATACGCTGATTTTCCAGCTGCTACCTACCCTGACCAGCTTTGTATTTGTAATCATAGTGATGTATCCGAAGTCGCCGGCTTTTGTTTTGAGTTTTATAGCTTTTTCTTCAATTTTTGTGGTTACAACCTATTTGTTCAGCAAAAAAGTAAGGAAACTATCAGAAATTGAGGCGGACGCCGACCATCAATCTACCGGGGCTTTAGCCGATGCCGTAACAAACATCATGGCTATTAAAAGCTTCGCCTCCTGGAAATATGAAAAGAAGAAATTTGAGTCAATAACCGACCACACACGCCTGAAATCGATAGAGGTTATGAGGGCAACAATTTTTAGAGACTTTTTTGCCTCGATAATTACCACGGGCCTGCAGGTAGCCGCACTGGTCATAGCCGTAATCGCCATAGTCGAGCGCAATGCCGATCTGGCCACCGTCTTCTTAATGCTGGCCTATACCGGGTTGATAGCCGATTACCTGTGGCAATTCAGCTCGCAAGTACTTAGAAGTTTTAACCGCTCCATGGGTGATGCCCAGAGGGCGATTATCACGCTTAATACCAGCCCAGGGATAGTTGACGCTAAAAACCCCGTTGAATTTAAGGTAAAAAAAGGCGGTATAAAATTCGATAATGTAACATTTGACCACGTAAATTCAGCTGATGAGAATGCAGCTCTTTTTCATAACTTGAGCTTTTCTGTGAATCCAGGCGAGAAAATCGGCCTGGTCGGCCACTCCGGCGGCGGCAAGACCACTATTACCAAGTTGCTTCTCAGGTATATGGATATTGACAGCGGTGAAATATCAATTGACGGATTCGACATATCCAAAGTTCCGCAAGATGAGCTGCGGGCGAAAATAACTTACGTTCCACAGGAACCGTTGCTGTTTCACCGCAGTCTTGCCGAGAACATAAGTTATGGTAAAAATAACGCCTCAAAAGAAGAAGTCATAAAAGTTTCTAAAGCCGCATATGCTCATGAGTTTATTGAGTCGTTGCCCAAAGGCTACGACACCCTGGTCGGCGAAAGAGGGGTCAAGCTGTCTGGCGGACAAAGACAGCGGATCGCCATAGCCCGGGCTATGCTCAAAGAAGCGCCTATCTTGCTTCTGGATGAGGCTACAAGCGCGCTGGATTCCGAGTCGGAGAAATATATCCAAGACGCCCTATGGAAATTAATGGAAGGCAAAACCGCGATCGTGATAGCCCATAGGCTTAGCACCATCCAGCGGATGGACAGGATAATCGTGCTGGAAAACGGCGAGGTTATCGAGGAAGGTTCCCATAAGAAGTTGCTGCAGAACAACGGAATATACGCAGAGCTTTGGAAACATCAGTCCGGCGGATTTATCGAAGAATAATTACTAAGCTTGTTTGGAGTCGGCTTCGGCAGGCTTTTCTTCAGCCGGTTTATTAGCTTGTTTTTCGGATTCTTTGCTGCCGGCAGACTCTTCGCCGGCTTGTGCGGATTCTCCGCCTTCGCTTTCGCCGCCTTCTTCAGATACAGCATCTGCGGCTTTTTGCTCTTCAAGCGCGGCGTCGGCTTCGGCGATCTGATCCTTTGGCATTTCCACGCTGGCGATAGCTGCTTCAGGATCGGTCTTAAGAGTGATGCCGCTTGGCAGGCGTATATCGCTTGCATGCAGCTTGTCCCCGACTTCAGCAAGAACAGACGCGTCGACTTCGACAGAATCTATCAAGTCCTTCGGCAACGCCTCTACCGTAATATGATCCAGGTGAGCCAGGACCAGCAGGCTGGCCTTTTCCGCAGGTATTTCGCCGGATAATTTCAATGGGATTTCGGCCGTGACTTTCTCGTCTTCTCTTATCGCCTGGAAAACCGCATGCAGTATATCCGTCCTGGCAGGCGCGTAAACCACATCTTTTAGAAGGGTGGTGTACTTCTTGCCGTCGATATCCAATTTGATAGCATGATGTTTGCCGGCGGCGGAAAAAACTTTTTTAAATTCCCCGGCGTTAACCACTACGTGAAGCGAATCTTTTCCTCTTTCATGGATCACGGCGGGAGTATGCCCGTCGCTGCGAAGCTGCTTGACCTGCTTGCCGAAAACTTCTCGTTTTTGGGCACTAAGAGTAATGTCTTCTTTGCTCACTATTTATATTCTCCGGTTACTAATATTTCGTGTTCGATAAATTATACCACAATATAACAGATTGCAGTGTATAATCTTTTAAGTGATTGAGCTATTTGCAGCCGGTTTTTTCGATCCTGAAAAATTAATTGTCAGCGGGGGATTGCTTCTTATCGCAGCGATCATATTCGCCGAATGCGGATTGCTCTTCGGCGTGGTTTTTCCCGGCGATACTTTGCTGGTTGCCGTAGGCGTATTTGCCGCCCAAGGTCAGTTCTCTATATTGACGGCGATATCAGTGATCGTCATCAGCGCCATCTTGGGCGGAATATCCGGATATTATATCGGCCACAAAGCCGGACCGAGGTTATTCACAAAAGAAGATGGAATGTTCTTCCGGCGGGAATATATACAAAAAGCCGAAGATTTTTATGAAAAACATGGCGGCAAGACCATAGCGCTCGCCCGTTTCGTGCCGGTCGTCAGAACCTTCGCGCCGGTAGTAGCCGGAATCGGCAATATGAACCTGGGCCGATTTATGTTTTATAACCTGCTCGGCAGCCTGGCTTGGGGTATAAGTATTACTTTGGTTGCTTACTATCTGGGCGGAAAGTTCCCTTTTATAGTCAACCATATAGAATACGTCTTCTTATTCGCCATACCGTTTATCTTAGGTCCGCCGCTTTTCCATATCTGGCAAAACTACCGAAAAAAAGCTTAGCTTTTGCCAAGCCGCCGGCCTTCAAGGACATTTCTAAGTTCTTCAGCGGCATAAACGCCGTCCAGCATTTGTGTGGTCGCAATCTTACCCAACCTGCTGTGGCATAAATATTTATAGATATTTTCGTGCAAAAACGCCGCGGGACGTAGAAAACGGACTGAAGGGCTTAGTAGTTTTTCCCTGTCTATATCTGTTGAAAAGACATTTCTCACAACTGCCAGCATTCCCGGCAAAGCTTCACGGTAATGATCTTCCATGGCGATCATTTTTTCCCGTCGATCAGGATGATTGGTAAACCTTATTACCTGATGGGCACCCTCGATCATCAGCTGCTCAGCCTCGGCTACAAATAATTCCCTATCTTCATTAAAATCCCTACCATGCATATCCGCCGTCGCTTCAGGATCATGCAAATAGACAACTCCGCCTAAATAACGGATATAGCCTTCCTCGGCCAGACTCATATCACCAGGGTTTGCTTCAAAATTGCTACTACTTGCCATAGTAACATACTATAACATAGTTTTCAAAAATTGTCCAGTCAGGCTCTCCTTGGTCCTGGCGACTTGTTCGGGCGTGCCTGCAGCTATGATCTCACCGCCGGCATCACCGCCTTCGGGGCCTAGGTCAATTATGTGGTCAGCCGATTTTATAACGTCCAGGTTATGCTCGATGACTACCATGCTGTTGCCGGTATCTACCAGTTTGTGAAGCACTTGAAGCAATTTGTCTACATCGGCAATATGCAGCCCCGTCGTCGGTTCGTCAAGTATGTATAAGGTGCGTCCGGTCGGACGGCGGGATAATTCCGTCGCCAGTTTGATACGCTGGGCTTCGCCGCCGGACAAAGTAGTAGCTGACTGGCCGAGATGAATGTAGCCCAAGCCTACATCGACTAAAGTCTGCAGTTTGCGGGCGACCGAGGGTATATTGGCAAAGAATTCCAGCGCTTGCTCGCAAGTCATGTTCAAAATATCGCTGATACTTTTGCCTTTATAATGAATTTCCAAAGCTTCCCGGTTGTAACGTTTACCTTTGCATTCCTCGCAGGGCACGTAAACATCCGGTAAGAAGTGCATCTCTATCTTGATGATGCCGTCACCGGCGCAATTTTCGCAGCGGCCGCCCCGGACATTGAAGCTGAATCTGCCGGCACTGTAGCCGCGCATCTTGGCCTCGGGAAGACCCGCGAACAATTCGCGGATAGGAGTAAATAGTCCGGTATAGGTAGCCGGGTTGCTACGGGGTGTCCGGCCGATCGGCGACTGGTCGATGACGATGACTTTGTCCAGGTGCTCAAGGCCTTTGACTTCGCTGTGTTTGCCGGGAACGGTTTGGGCGCGCATCAGCCGAGCCTGGAGTTCTTTAGCCAGGATATCATTGATCAGACTGGATTTACCGGAACCGGAAACCCCGCTGATGACCACCAGCTTCCCTAAAGGTATTTCCGCGTCTATATCTTTTAGATTATTCTCACGAGCTCCCACTATAACCAGCTCGTTGCCATTACCTTTTCTTCTGGCCTTCGGGACTGCTATGGATTTTTCTCCCTTCAGATACTGTCCGGTCAAACTGCCGGGGATTTTTTCTACTTCTTCGGGGCTGCCTTGAGCGATGATTCTACCGCCATGGATCCCTGCCCCCGGGCCTATGTCCAGGACATGGTCGCTTGTCCGGATAGTTTCTTCGTCATGCTCGACGACAATCACTGAATTGCCCAGGTCACGCAAGTGTTTCAAGGTGCTTATCAGGCGGTTATTGTCCCGCTGATGAAGGCCTATACTTGGTTCGTCCAACACATAAAGCACGCCTTGCAGGCCGCTGCCGATCTGAGTTGCCAAGCGTATTCTCTGTGCCTCGCCGCCGGAAAGTGATGACGCGCTGCGAAGCAAATTCAGGTAATTAAGCCCCACATCCTGAAGGAACTTTAAACGAGCGTTGATCTCTTTTAATATCTGCTTGGCTATGAGCTGTTCGTTTTCGCTGAGCTTGATAGTCTCGAAAAACCCGGCCGCTTGGTCTATGGAAAGCTCGCATATATCCATGATCGATTTTTTATGTAAGGTTATAGCCAGGACTTCCGGTTTGAGCCTCCTGCCCTTGCAGGCATGGCAAGGTCTTTCCTGCATAAAACGCTCGATATCGCGGCGCATGAAATCACTGTCGGTTTCCTTGTGCCGTCTTTCCAGATTAGGGATGATCCCTTCGAAGGTCGTATCGAAATATCTGCCGGAACCCAGCTTTACCTCGTAAGTTTCCTCTCCGGTGCCATACATAAGCTTATCCAATTGTTCCTTCTTCAATTGGGCGGTAGGCACATGCAGGGAAAATCCGTGCTTATCAGCTACAGCCTGCATTTTTTTCATATACCACGCATCGGTATTGACCCTATTGAACGGGCGGATAGCACCTTCGGCGATAGTAAGCCTGCCGTTAGGAATAACAAGATCCGGATCAACTTCCAGGCGGCTGCCAAGCCCGGTACATACCGGGCATGCGCCATGCGGACTGTTAAAGCTGAAAGTCCGCGGCTCCAGCTCCGGGATGACGACTTCCGGGTGGTTTTCGCAGGCATAATTCACCGAATATAAATTCTCGGTTTTTGCGTCAGCATCCTGTATGATCAGCTTGCCGTCAGCCAGATTTAAGGCTTGCTCTACGCTCTGGGATAACCGTCCGCGGCTATCCTGGTCATTAACCAGCCTATCGACAACTATTTCAATCTTGTGCTTGTAATTCTTATCCAGTTCGGGCCACTCGTCCAGTGCATAGATAACCCCGTCCACCCGCGCGCGGGCAAAACCTTGCCTCTGATATTGCTCCGGAATATGTTCGAATTGGCCTTTTTTATCGATGACTATCGGCGCCATGATAATGAGCCGCGCCTTATCCTGATACCCCCTCAACACCTGGTCGACTATCATGGTCGGCGTTTGTTTGCTTACGCTCTGGCCGCAAACCGGGCAATGAGGCACGCCAATACGGGCAAACAAGAGCCTGAGGTAATCATAAATCTCCGTTACGGTTGCTACGGTACTGCGCGGGTTTCGGCTGGTGGATTTCTGGTCGATTGATATGGCCGGGCTAAGACCGTCGATCTGGTCTACGTCCGGCTTGTCCATTTGTCCCAGGAACTGCCGCGCGTACGCGCTTAACGACTCTACGTAACGGCGCTGTCCTTCGGCGTAGATAGTATCAAAAGCCAGGCTGGATTTTCCCGAACCCGACAGGCCGGTTATGACTACCAGCTTGTTCCGCGGGATATCAACGCTGATATCTTTGAGGTTATGTTCGCGCGCGCCACTAACCGATATAAAATCCATTAAACCCTTCTATATTACAGGGCAAATATTATAGAGGATTCTGCTGACTTTTTCCAGCCTTATAAGCAAAAACCATAATCATTTTATAAGATTATATTGACATTATAGCAAAATAATGTATAATAACGGCCAATCATGTGGGAGTTTATAATCTCAGGAGTAATACCCTTTACGGACATCCAGCTGTCATTTATGGCTACCTGGGTATCAATTATTGTTTTTTCAATAATCATCTATATAGTCTTATCAAATTTCTATTTGATAAGCAGCTCAAAGCTCTGGCAGAATGCTTTGGGAATACAAATGGATCTCTTCGAGAAGATATTTTTTACGATCATCAAGCTCGCCAAACTTGCCGGAAGCCAGCTCGTTAAGCCGGTTGCTAAATTTAGCCAACCTGCTGTTTTCACCACCGCCCGTAAGCGCTCTTCTGCGATAGTCCTCCCAGTCCGTACGTTCCTTGTCGCTCAGGCTATCAGGATAATTTCTAGCCTTATAAAGCGGCAGCACGGTTTTCAGGCGCACATCGGCAATATCTTTGCCAAAGCTGCTAAGACTATCCGGGCTGCTAGAGCGTATATTTTTTAACAGCTGTCTGTCGCTATCGCTCACAAAACCGTCATAAAGCCTGGCGTCAACATCCAGGTCAGAGACGACCATATCGGTCTGTACCCTATTTTTGTTAAGCATTTCCGCCGCCTTAAGCAGGTTGTTATAAAATTCATCGGCCTTTATTAGCTTATCTTGATTCTTTTTAATGTCTTTCAGGTCAATGTGGAGTCTTGCCTGGCTGCTTTTATCCAGAACCGATAGAGGGGCTATGGCCGGACAGCGGTTATACTGCAGACTTTTTACCGGCAGGGGAACGAGCTTTTTTTCACGGTCATATTTCCAGAGGGCTGCCAGTTCTTCCGGTTTGAGATTTATAAAATCTTTTGGATCATACCTCAGATCGTAAACCAGCTGTCCATTGCCGCCGCTATTGGGACCGAGCGCTGAGACAACGGTTGTTTTTTCAAATTCGCCGGGATATTTGCCGCTAGCGTAGACGAATGAGTTATGCAGCCTTACGAATTCCTGGACCGTCTTCTTATGCCTGAGATTCAGAAGATACTCAAAAAGCTTTGGTTGTTTATCTTTAATAAGTTTTGCGACGGCGATAGTGGCCTTCACGTCGCTAAGGGCATCATGGGCATCTTTATGGTCAAGCTTATTTACCGACGAAAGATATTCCAAACGGTTAGTAGGCTTGCCGCTTGAATCAAAGGGCCATTTTATGCCTTCCGGCCGAAGCGCGCGGGTGATCCTGCTGATATCCAGAATGTCCCAGCGGCTGCTGCCATCCTTCCATTGCCATTCGTAAGGCTCGTAAAAGTTCCGCCAGAACAAAAACCTCATGAACTCGTCATCGAAACGCACGCTGTTAAAGCCGGTGAAAATAGTGCCGGGCTTGTTGATCTGCTCATCAAAAATATTGATAAATTCAGCTTCGCTCACACCTTCGTCTATTGTTTTCTGAGGGGTTATGCCGGTTATTAAGATCGCGTCCGGATCAGGCAGGATGTCTTCCGTAAGCTTTATCAGGATATTAAAAGGCTCGCCAATGGGTTTCAGCTCCATATCGGTCCGCTGGCCGGCGAACTGCATTATCCGGCTGGCTCTCGGGTCTACCCCGCTGGTTTCTAAGTCGTAGAAAAAAAAGCTGTCGGACATCAATACTCCAGCTCGCCAATATCGGATATCTTGATCTTATCCCCGGCTTTTATACCTTTGCGTTCCATCTCTCTTAAGATACCGGTTTTGTGCATTATGTCCTTGAGGCGCTTTTCTCCTTCTTCATCTTCAAAATTGGTCCGGCGGGCAAAGCGCTCTATTTTAGCACCTAGAACTATAAATTCCCCCTTTGATTTTCTAACCTGCCAGCCGCCTTCTTCTTCGGGAAGGCGAATGACCGGAATCTTTTCTTTTGCGGCTTTTTCTTTTTTACCTATTTTGGCCATAGAATTTTTCACTTCATAAAGCAATTCTTTTATACCTTGGCCGGATTGAGCGGATATGGGATGTATTTTTATTCCTTTTTTTGCCGTTTTCTTAAGCTGCTTTAGCTGTTCCTTGATTATTTCTTC
>CAMLDK010000012.1 GCA_946478995.1 uncultured Candidatus Saccharibacteria bacterium
AAACTCAATATCTTAAAGAACAGGTATAGCTTTATAAATACCGACACGTCACTTTCTACAGTTGACGGTGTTCTGCAGGAGATCATTGTCGATATAGACGACAATATTAACAAGTTCATCAAGTCGCACGAATACTATGACGTACTAGGGCAACTTTACATTGAATTTTTACGATACGCCAATAGCGATAAGGGGTTGGGCATTGTCCTCACCCCACCCCACATTACAGAATTTATGGCACAACTTGGGGAAGTTAATAAAAACAGTGTGGTATACGACAACTGTACAGGTACAGGCGGTTTCTTGGTCAGTGCCATGTCTTTAATGACTGAGGACGCCAAGGGTGATCAAGAAAAAATAAAGCACATCAAGAAAGAGCAACTTATAGGTGTGGAATTCCAGGCTCATATTTTCGCATTGGCATGTTCTAACATGTTCATACACCAAGACGGGAAGACAAATATTCTTAAAGGCAGCTGTTTTGACGAAGAAATAATGTTGAAAGTTAAAGCCCAGCATCCTACAGTCGGCCTTTTAAACCCACCATACAAGGCTGACAAGAAAAAGGACACTGAAGAACTCGAGTTTGTTCTAAATAATCTTGACTGTATTGAACAGGGTGGTAAATGTGTGGCTATTGTACCCATGGCAACCGCCTTGGCGCAGAAGGGTAAAGTGCTAGAACTGAAAAAGAAGCTCCTTCAAAAACATACACTTGAAGCAGTATTTTCTATGCCCGATGAGCTTTTCTTCAATTCCAAAGTCGGAGTAATTTCTTGCATCATGGTGTTTACTGCGAAGCGACCACATCCCGCCGGCAAAACGACACATTTTGGATATTACAAAGATGATGGTTTCGTAAAGCGAAAAAATAAAGGCAGAATTGACTTGTTTGACAGATTTGGTGGAATAAAGGCATCTTGGATAGAAGCATATTTCAATAAGCAGGAGGTTCCCGGGCTTAGTGTTAATAAGTCGGTGAATGCTGAAGACGAGTGGTGCGCAGAAGCCTACATGGAGACTGACTATTCTAGTCTCTCGGAAAAAGAGTTTTTAAAGTCTGTGAAAGAGTATATATATTTTAAGGAACTTTTTGACTATGAGATTAGTGAAAGTAAGTGACGTCTTTGACGTAAGATATGGAACTAGCCTCGAACTTTTAAACCTTGAAAGTTGCTCAAAGTCTGATCCAAATGCTGTCAATTTCGTGTCCAGAACAGAAAAGAATAACGGCGTTTCAGGTATTGTGAAAAAACTCCGTGATCTAGAGCCATTTGAAGCAGGCTTAATAACAGTTGCTGGTAGCGGTAATTCTGTATTAGAGTCATTTGTTCAGTCCTCGCCTTTTTATACGGGGTTTCATGTGTTTATCCTACGACCAAAGAAAGAGTTAACGGAATTGGAAAAGTTATTTTTCTGTTACTGTATTCGCATTAACCAATACAAATATAGTTTCGGCAGGCAAGCAAATAAAACTCTAAAGGACCTGCTTATACCCGAAAAACCCCCTGAAGGGTGGCAAGAACATGACATAAATAGGCTAGACAACCTAAACAAACACCCTTTGAAAAAAGAAGTATACAATATTGCTCCAAAGGAGTGGAAGTTATTTAATTTGAAAGATTACTTTGATATTGGTGCCTCTAGCGATGAGTTGATTAACGATTTGAACGAAGGCGGCAAAACCCCCTACATCACCTCTTCAGATAGGAATAACGGAATTTCATCGTACGTTAAAGAGTTGCCCACAAATCCAGAGCAAACTATTACAGCCAATAGGGGTGGTTCTGTGGGATACTTTTTCTTTCAACCGTACCCATACAAGGCCACGCCGGTTGATGTAAGAATTCTTTACCCAAAGTTTACTATGAACCGTTACATAGGGCTCTTTCTTAGGACCGTACTACAGTTAGAGAAGTATAGGTTTAATTATAGTAGAAAAATGGGCAGCGACAGATTGGCACGACTTCAGATTAAGTTACCGTCAAAAAAAGGCGAACCTGACTGGGACTACATGGAGGCGTATATTAAGTCACTGCCATATTCTGCGTCAATCTGAAATAGAGAGTAAGCGCGGCGTCTGTTCATGTAGAGAACAGCTATAAAAGTAATAAATTAGACAATAAATGCTACTCTAATAGTAATGAAAGCTGTAGGAGTTATATCTGGTCGCTATATAAAAGTTCGCATCGTTCAGTTTGTAGCTGCCGAGTTAATTCTACTATGCGGGTTATGGTTAATTTTCGGGAAAATTGACGGTACGATATTTTGGCCATTAAGCGTTGGACTGGCTCTTCCCACTCTCTTTACCGAACCGTACTTTACCGGTCCCCGCACTGCTCTGGCTACAGCAATAGCACAAGTTGCTAGCTACTTCTCTAGTGACCATTCAACCGAAACAGCACTTTGGCGACTACTAATAATCAGCAGCGCCGTTGTGGCTGTATGTGCAATTCTTGCTATGTTGCGACAACAGCATTCAGGACAGATATTCCATTGGGTTGCAACACGCCTTGGAAGAGCGGCAGTATTAGGCTCAATAGTTTCGGTGATACTGGTCTTACAGGTCGCAGAACAAGAACCTTCTAACGCTACGGCTACAGCGGTGCTTATTCTGATAGTTTACGCTGTTATATTTCTTGATTGGGCAAAACTAACACTTAACCCAAGCAAGACCAGGAAAGAGAGTGCATATATCACTGCACTTTTTGCACCTAACCAATTACTTATCAGTACGTATACTATCTTAGAAATAGGTAAGCGAGTCACCATTGAAGGCGGAAAAGGTTCTTGTGGCGGTTTTGTCGCAGAGGAGCTTGCAGCAGAATCTGGCTCACGATACAGGATTGTTCTTGATAAACATTGGAGGAATGTAACAGATACAGCTGATATGCCCTGCATAGTCAAAAGTCTGAAGGATAAATCTTCTAAAGCGCTAGGGTTTGCTATAGAAGGAAGTACCGAGGCAACTATACGCATGAACCCTACTTCTGAACTTAAAATAGGTCAAACGCTGGAAATGTCAGATCACGAAGGAAAATTACTATACCAAGTTTCTGGGTTAAGACTTGAAGAGGAGATTTGGTCAAACAGTTCTGCTCTTGTACCTCGCGCAAAACTTGTACAAGTAGGCGCATTAAATGATGAAGGCAGAATAGTGGTTCGTCCCACATTGCCAGGCCCTTATCAGAAAATCATATCAGCTAGTGATAGCACATCAACTCTTAGTGATGACTTTATGCGTATAGGAGTAATGAAGGGTACGTCCATACCGGTAGGCATAAGAAAGGACTGGATGGCTAACCATGGTCATCTAGCGGTTCTGGGGATGTCTGGTATGGGTAAAACAACGACAGCAGCCAAGCTGGCACAGCTCGCTCAGCCGGAAGACGCGTTTGTTATATTAGATGAAACGTCTGAATATCGTACGCGGTTGAATTTTGAGCCAATACTACCGTCCGCATTGGATTGGGATGTTGGAGGTGTCTCGGTTTGTGAACCAGGTGGCGAATTGCCGGAAGAATGTAAAAAGATTGTAGAAGCTGCAATGCAAGCTGCACAGGCTGAGTACTCTAATGGCCAAACGCCACGCCGCAGATATATTTTGCTTGAAGAGGCACATGGTTGGCTACCTGAGTGGAATTTCACTGTGCCTGCCCAAACCACGCAAGTAAATAAAACTTGTCGCTACATACTTCAAGCCAGAAAGTTTAATATTAGTTTCATAATGGTTTCACAAAGAACGGCTGTTATAAGTAAATCTGCGATTAGTCAGTGCGAAAACTACATCATGCTGCGGACTCTCGACCAAACCAGCTTAGAGTACGTAGAGGGGGTGGTAGGAAGTGAATTAAAAAAAGTAATACCAGAATTAAGTCGTTATGAGGCTATATGCGTTGGGCCACTCTTTAATTCTGACAGCCCAATAATCGTCACGCTTGACCCCGCATTGACGGTGTAACTCTCGCCTCTTACTTACTCAGCAAATACTCTTGGTAAGGAACAGCTAGAATTATTCTCCATTTAGCTACCTCATTTCTAGTTTCGTGTAAAAATAATTGAAAGTATTGCACCACTACCTCTGTTATAAGAAATTTTTATAAAAACAGATTTTGCAAAAACGAGAATAATAAGCCAGAATTCAGTGTATGGACAAAGATGAAGAACGCAAGGAAAGGTCATTGTTGTATTTTGAATTAGGTTTCTATAAAGGACGTGCATCATCGCTTTACAGATTAAACCAATTTCTTAATTTCTCTTTATATTTAATAAGTGGTGGTGTTTGGTGCTTCGTAATAGTCAAGTCTGGACTTTCTGATGAATGGAAAATCGGGCTTATAACTCTATTAGCTCCAATCATTATTGGTGTTTTAAAGCTTATTAATGACCAGCCCTCTCCCGAAAAAGACTTTAATAACTTGCTCAAAAAAGAAGCTGAAGAGCTCAAGCTGAGGGAGTCATTAAAAGACAAATTTTAGACACAATTATTTACTAGGTATTCATGATATGGTACTTCCAGTAAATTCTTCCAACGTTTTACCTTATCATTAATTTGGTGTAAGTTTTTTCCTCTGTACTGCACCAGTTGAGAATTTTCGGACGCTTCGGCGTCCTTTTTGTTTTAGCTTGAGTGTTAAACTTATAAAGCATATAACTTTAAAAAGAGGAGTAATCAATATGGCGAAATATATAGATGGATTTGTACTGGTAATACCAAAAGGTAAAGAAGCCGAATACCAGAAAATGGCAGAAGAAGGGCGAGATTCCTGGATGAGGCATGGTGCGCTAGAATACTTTGAATGCAAGGGTGACGATCTTAAGCAAGAAGAAATGGGTGATTTAAAATCACGTTCTTTCAGCGAAATGGCTGGTGCAGAAGACGGGGACGACGTATGGTTTTCTTTTATTGTTTTTGAATCCAAGGAACACCGCGATGAGGTAAATAAAAAAGTGATGGAAGAGATGGACGCAGCTTACGCCGAACAAAGCGACTTTGCAATGCCCTTCGAAATGAACAAAATGGCAAAAGGTGGATTTGAGGTTGTCGTCGAAGGTCAAAAGGCTTAGGTTGCCAAATATTAGATATGAAATCGAAAAACTCTAATCTGAAAAGGATGGATAACATTGGCATCGTTGTTGAGTCTCTTGACGATGCTATTTCATTTTTCACCGAGCTTGGATTAAACCTTGAAGGGCGGGGAATGGTTGAGGGAGAATGGGCCGGGCGTGTCACCGGATTGGGCGACCAGAGCGTTGAGGTAGCTATGATGGTTACCCCGGATGGACACAGCCGATTAGAATTATCACGTTTTCTCACCCCGCCCGTAGTCGCTGATAATCGCAACGCCCCGGTTAACACTCTTGGCTACTTGCGGGCAATGTTTACCGTAGGAGATATTGATGAGACAGTATCCAGGCTAAAGGAACACGGCGCGGAGCTTGTCGGCGATATAGTTCAGTACGAGAACATGTATCGTCTATGCTATATCCGTGGTCCTGAAAAAATCCTCATTGGACTAGCAGAAGAATTGAAAATGGAAACTGAGCGCGAATAGGGCATCACAGCTCATTCTTTTAAATAGTCTGAGCACTAAAAAGCTGTCTTGGCATAAAGAAGTTTATAACTCGCTGTTCATCTGTCGCAGGCTCCAACTTCCCGACATGATATTTAGCAGCTATTATATCTACGGGCTTACCATAGCTTGATAACATTGCCCTTACTAAAGCGATTGCTTCTTCTTTTGCAACAACAACATTTGGGGCTGTAGAGTCATATTCACCACGAGTTATTCCTAGTATATCCGCAACAAGGTCCGCAGCTCCTGGCACAATAAAATCAACATCCGGATATTCAGATATGTTTTCAATATGTTCAACGCTATCTGGGTTTATACCAATTTGATCAGGATCCAGTTCTACGCGAAAGAAATCCTGAATATCACCTTGTTCTTCCGGGTTTAATGTGTTTGGCAGTATAAGTCTGACTGACATGCCTAAATCTTGAAATCTTTGAGCAACTGCCAGTTGGTTTGCGAGCAATTTTTCGTCGGCTAAAAGTCTGCCTGATCCTCTCAATCCCGGGAATTTTCCATCATTTGCTAGAAAACTATATTCGTCAGGGTTGTAATCCATTGGCCTTAAATAAATAATATTCGTTCCAGCAGAGGCCACATTTTGAATAATTGAATCTATCCGGTCAGTAGTATCTGCATCAAAAGGCAAGCCAACCACGGCTTGGTTAATTCCTCGTAAAGCTATAAATTCACCTCTGACGAAAATTCCCGAGGATCTAGCTATAAGTTCGCTAGCATTTTCTGGCAATAGATCAGGAAAACTTGTAAATAATCCAAATTTGCCTTCAGGCAGTTTAGGTTCACTTCCTTCAAAAGCAGATCTAGGTCTCAATGACTCAGCACATATATTATCAATATGAGAACCCGGGGTTATGTCAGATCCTGGTGGAATCCTCTCGAATTCTGTTCCGAGATTTCTAATAAACTCCGGACAGTCTGTAACACTCATTATTTTATTATACAAGAAATAGTACGCTATGTCAAAATACTCTGTTGGGGCACTGTCAAGAGTACAAAGTTCCTTTAGATAAATATCTAGTTGCTGAGTCACTACAGTTCCCGGCAGGTATCTTTATTGTGTGAAATTTTACAGACAAAAATTTATGTTAAGGGTAAAATCTTTGTAAGGTAGATATTAAATGAGAAAAATAATAGTCATAACAATGATTACACTGGATGGGGTGATGCAGGCACCCGGCGGGCCGGAAGAAGATACATCTGGCGGTTTTGAATACGGCGGTTGGACGGCGCCTTACGCAGCGGCCAACGGGAATGAATTCTTTGAAAAAAATATGCAGCCGGCGGAATATTTGCTGGGCAGAAAAACATTTGAGATTTTTGCCGGCTATTGGCCTGACCATGCAGATGTCTGGCCGGGCATCAATAAGGGCAATAAGTATGTTCTGTCCAACACCATAGAGAAGTCTGATTGGGAATTCACATATTTTATAAAAGGCTTGGAAGACATCAAAAAGCTCAAAGATTCCAATGGTCCCGACCTCCACGTCTGGGGCAGCGGTAAGCTCATTCAGCTGCTACTGGAAAATGATTTAGTGGACGAGCTCAGACTCGTAACCTACCCGTTGACGCTTGGCCAAGGACAAAAGCTGTTTGCTGAAGGCACAATCCCGGCGACATTCACGCTAACAGAAAGTACTGTTACACCAGACGGAGTGATTATGGCTAATTACAAGCGCGCCGGAAAAGTCGAAACAGATACTGTCGGAGCTTAGACGCAAATGCATGTCAAACAGCAGCCTTGAGGAGTAATATAAGGAGAGTTTACCATGGGCAAAGTTATTCTAAATATGAGCATGTCGCTGGACGGCTTTATCGCCGGGCCGAATATACGGACCGGGGAGCCTATGGGAGATGGCGGCGAAAAACTTCATGAGTGGATGTTTAATAAAGGCAATACCAACGAGAACCCCGAAGAACACCAGGCTGATTTTTTCAAAAATACCGGCGCTTACATCATGGGGCAGCGGACATTTGAGCTGGGATTGGAGCCTTGGGGAGAAAATCCGCCATTCCACGCACCCTGCTTTGTGTTATCAGATGAACCGCGCGAGACTATTACCAAAACAGGCAGTACGTCTTATGTTTTCGTGACCAACGGCCCGGATAGCACGCTTGAGCAGGCAAAGGATGCGGCAGGAAGCAAAGATGTTATCATCATGGGCGGCGCCAATGCAGCCCAGCAGTATGTTAATAGCGGTCTGCTTGATGAAATACGCTTGCATCTTGTGCATACTTTTCTTGGAAATGGCACCAGACTGTTCGATAAGCTTACGATTAAACAAACTGACTTGGAAAAATTAACTCTCGCCGATGCCCAGGGAGTAACGCACTTTAAGTTTCGTATTCGCAAATAGCGCCGGTTGTCGTATCTGTTATTTCGTGATTAAATACTGATAATGTGGTCGTCCCTACTAACAATCATGCGCTGCTCATTCGGCGAACAACATGGACGGACACCAGAACCACTGAAGATGAATGAGTAGGCCTGCGCTTAAAGGAGATAGTCGAACCTACGCGGCGACAGGCTCTCATCAATTAACAAAGGGACACTATGCCACACAAAGACAAGAGTCTCCAAGAGGACTACAACTATAGTCACGAGAACAGCCTGAAACATTGGCGCTCGTGGGGTTCGTGGTTCAGCTGGGGCAGCCCTGTTGGTTTGGGCCTGTTCTTCATTTCCATTGCGGTGACGCTTTGGATTCTGAGCCAGGCCTTCGGCTGGAACTAATACTCCTAGCCGCTAAATGGCATCGTCATCAGACGGTGCCATTTAATTCTAGTTTTATTTAGATTGCTTATTAAGCACCCACTGAACTGATCGGCTTATCGGCTTGTCCGTGCGATGGATGCAACCGATCCAGCAGCAGGGACGGCGTTTTCCTTCAATGAGTTCCTTAATCGTGCGTTCAATATGGTTCGTTCTCGTCCCGGGGTTTTTAACGGAAACAGTCCAGCAGATCCACTCGTTTCGTGCAAGCGGCGTAATATCCTCCCAAGCTGCTAAGGCTTTTGGGGAAGAGAGTAGCGCCTTTTGCAAGTCCGCTGGTAATTTGTGCGCTACACCGCCGGCGATTTCTTTTGTTGGCATAAATTTATACTACCTTAATCTGGCCAGTTTCAGAACCGCTACAAGACAAATTTAGTGTATTGAAAAGTGAGAGCGGAAAGTTCATAGGGGTATTAACTTACCGTGATTGCAGGGCGTCCAGCGCAACGCCTAAGCAGGCCCAGACGCGCCAGTCCAATTCTTTATAATTTTTATCGTTAACAGATAAAATATAATGGTCTTTGAATATGCTCTGTTTCTCAAACATGCCGACCTTTTCTTGAGTGCCAGGCGCTAAAAATACAAAATGGTATTTAAAGAAAGCTATAACGATGTCAGCTATTTCCCCGACTATCGGTATGAAGCCGATGTAGCGCCTGAGCACTGCAAGGACACTGTTGCTTTCGGTCACGGTTATAACCGGATTATCGTCTTTCAAAACTGACCAGGTGCTTTTTAAAAGCGATTTGGAAAAATCTTTGCGGAATGCGCCAATAAGCTTTCCGGAGGAATCTTCTACGAGATAGCGTCCATGTATATCCATTGCTTTTTCCGCTCGCAAACTGAAAATTATTTTTTGTTTTGTTTGGTCGCCGTAAAAATCAATTCTTTCTTTGATAGCCATTTTTTTCTGCTGGGCAAATGCTACTAAATCTGTCTTTTTCCCATTTTCGTCAATGTCAAAAACAGAATATTTGTTGGTAATCGGGGTGATCTTTTGCTCTACTCTAAATCTGGGTTTCATATACGATATAAATAATAACCTATTTATC
The DNA here is from genome assembly GCA_946478995.1 of uncultured Candidatus Saccharibacteria bacterium. The sequence goes on from CAMLDK010000012.1 coordinate 9,417, forward strand.
TTTGTTATTATCAATCTATGCCGCTTTATTTAGTAACGGGGTTGCCTGGTGCCGGTAAGTCTACAGTCAACGCAGAGTTAAAGGCCAGAGGATATGAATCTTATGACGGAGACGAAGACAAGCTTGCCCAATGGTTTGATGAGCAGGGACAAGTAATAAAAATTGAGAAGGAGGATATAAATCCTAAATTCTTAAAACACCATTCTCGCGGCATAGCCAGGAAAATTGTTGAAGATCTGGCTAATAAAGCTGCAGACAAACCTATATTTATATGCAATGACCCGGAAAATGAAGAGGAGCTTATAGATTTATTCGAACAAGTCTTTGCGCTGATGATTGACGAAGATACAGAAAGATACCGCTTGGCTAATCGCACCAACGCTACCTGGGGAAAGAGGCCTTTTGAAATTGACTACAGCTTGGCTTTTAAGGAAAAATGGCTGCCTCTCATAAAAAAATATGATTACGTCACTATTGACGCAACCATACCTACTAGCGAAATAGTCGACTTGATATTGCAGAAGCTGACAGTTTAATTTTGTTATACTTAGGCTAAAGAGTAACCAAACAAAAATGATTCATCACGCAACCCGGCACCATTATCACATCATCCGTTTGGATGAGCTGAAGCGTCTTTACTGGGCGCATACTATACGCAGCCTGGCGGCCAACATGTCGATGATTTTCGTGCCGATTTATTTTTATCGGATAGGTTACAGCGTTACGGATATAATGTCGTATTTTCTGTATTTTTCCATCTTTTGGGGTTTGACCCAATATCCGGCTTTACGTATCACTAATAAATTCGGAGCTAACAAGATCATGGCTCTGGGTTTGCTACTTGAGGGTGTACATATACTTATGCTGGCGACGGTTCAGAATTATGGATGGCCGCTGTGGTCTATAGGGTTTATTGCGGGTCTCGCTGTGGCATTTTATTGGCCTGGATTCAGAGCCTGTTTCGCGCAAAGTCTACTGCATAAAAGGATAGGTCCGGCAGTCGGCGTGGCAGCTGCCTTATACCTGGTAGCTTATGGCGCGGCGCCGGCTATAGGCGGCGCGATTGCCTCATATTTCGGAATTGAAATTTTGTACGGCCTGGCGATGCTGTGTTTTATAGCGGCGGCCTTGCCTCTTTTTAATGCGCCGGAGATTGTTAAGAACACTGATATAAAATTAAGCAGCCTGAACTGGCGCCGAATTAAAAGGGATCTTGTGGCTAATTTCGGGGATAATATTGACGACAGCGTTCTTTCAAATATCTGGCCGCTGTTTATTTTTCTTTTGGTGCCGACCTATATAGGAGTCGGCATTCTTAGTTCGATTACTATAGTTGCCAGCATAATCATTTCTCTATATGTGGGGCGGAAAATCAGGAAACACTCTGGCTTCCTGTCGAAAGGTTCCTGGCTGGTTTCACTTACTAATGGGGGACGGCTGTTTACCCAAAGCGCCGGACATATTGCCGGCGTTAATTTCTTTAACGGTATGGGCCATGCGCTGATGCTGCCGTCTTATGATGCCCGGTACTATAAAAATGCCGAGCAAGAACCTGTGCTTTTATATGTTTTTGCCATGCTGATGGCCGGAGCCATAGGTTGCGCGCTCTTATTTGGGATACTTCTGCTTTTAAGCCTGATCGCTCCTATAGAAATAGTTCTAACCATAGGCTTGTTGCTGGCTATACCAGCCGGCTATTCTATCCGTCTTATAAGGGCTTAAAATCAAGAAGGCGTTTTCTGGTAGAATTAATGTTGTGTTAGCGGCGCGTTGGCCGAGGAGTTAGGCAAGGGTCTGCAAAACCCTGTACACGGGTGCGACTCCCGTACGCGCCTCCAATTTATAACAGGGCGAGTGGTGGAACTGGTATACACAGCGGACTTAAAATCCGTGCCTTTCGGCATGAGGGTTCGACTCCCTCCTCGCCCACCAGTAAAATTGACCGGCTTCTTACCGGTCTATTTTAATGTCTGGATGACGGGAGTCGAACGGGAATGCCATATGGAGCATTCCCCGGCACTTTGCGAGAAAACTTTCGAGCAAAGCGACTCCCTCCTCGCCCACCATGTTGTACAAAAGACCATTGACCCCAGCTGTAGCGTAGAATATTATCAGAGGGCTATATGTAGTGTGGTGTAAGGAATTCCAAGCACTAGCACTAGGGGTAAGCAGGGTGAAATTCCCTCACTGTGCCGCAACTGTAAAGTCAGAAAACCAGCTTATAGCCTTATAATCCTTCGAGCAAAGGCCACGGTAATTTGTAATAATCACTGCCTCCGGCGCTTGAAGCTAACCGGAGGTTTTTTGTTGAGCAAGCTGACCAGATTAAAAAAGGTAAAAATACCTCCTTTCGCCATGCTTATCAGCGGACTTGTCATAGTAGGCTTGCTTACGGCTATCGGCGGAATAGTTGACTATAATAGCCAGCTTAACTCCCGGGTTACACCCGTGGAGAACCTTGTGCAGCAAACGACCGGGCTGAACCAGGAAAACCAGCCGGAGCAGAATAAAACTTCAAGCACGCAAGATTCTTCCAGCGATCCAGAGCAGACACCAGGAGAGACAGGAAGCCCGGGTTCATATGCAACTACTCCCATAGCGACATCAGGGGGCGGTTCTTCATCGTCTTCGGGTGGTTCGCTTTCAAATAATAAAACTTCATATATAAAAGTATTTCTAAGTGTGAGTGGTAATCCAAAAGGAAGCGTGACTTTAAAAAGTACTGCTAATCAATGTCAAGTCTTAAGCCATGCCAAAGCCCAAGGCTTAATAAACAGCCTGGACATGAGATACAACCAGGGATTGGGCTCCTACGGAGTTTATGTAATTGACGGTGTAGGAAGAACTGATCAAGTTTATTGGACATACACCGTGAACGGTAAACCGCCTCCCCTTGGGTGCAGCTATATAAAAGTTCGTAACGGCGATTCAGTAAATTGGCAATATATAAATTAAGGAGTAAGCATGTTAAAAATATTTAAAAAACTAATACCAAGCGCAGCCCTTTCAGCGCTGGTTATGGTTCAGCTGAGCGCTCCAGCATTTGCAGCCACAGCGAGTGACGCGGATGCGATTGTCGCGACGGACAAAGCCGCAAATTATTTGGCCGATAAGCAGAATAATGATGGGAGCCTTCCCGGATTCGGCGGAGAAACTGAATGGGCCGTGGTAGCGGTCGTGGCAAAAGGCGAAGATCCTAAAGAACTTAAGAATGGCGGCGGTGACTCGGCGGTTGACTTTATAAAGAACGAGCCGCCGGCAACTTCAGCTACGGATTTAGAAAATAGGATAATAGCTCTTTCGGCAGCCGGAGAAGATACGACCAATCTGCATGATGAACTGCAAACCTTTCATGCGGATAATCAGATTGGTAATAAACAGTTCTTAAATGATGATATGTTCGGCATAATCGCAATCAAAGCTGCCGATGACGCGACTTTGAAGTCCATGGCTCAGGATGGACTCGACTATTTGATCGCGCACCAGAATGCTGATGACGGCTTCGGCTTTGCTACGGCGGATTTTTTTGGAAACTGTTGTTCTGCTAGTGAAATAGATATGACATCTGCTGCAATAGTAGCAATGGATGCCGCCGAAAAACTGCAGCTAACAAACCCCGATTTAGCTTCTTCTAAAGCGGATGCGGTTGACTATTTGCGTATCAAACAAAATCCTGACGGCAGTTTCAATGCTTTTGGATTTGCCAGCGCGGATTCCACATCGTGGGCGCTTATCGCGTTCAATGTAATCGGCGAATCTGTCCGCTCAGAAGCTTTACTGGCTAGAAATTGGCTGATATCCAACCAGAACCTTGACGGCAGCTTCGGCTCCGGAACATTTACTACGCCTCATGCCATAATTGCCCTGCTGGGCAGCAGCTGGCTGCTTGATCCGGCCCCTTTGACCGGCACTGTGACGCCTGCGCCTTCATCTTCTGACAGTAAATCTTCCGCAGAAAAAAAGAGTGGTCCGGCCGTGAAGCTCGTGAGTACTTCAGGCTTGAATCAAGGCAACGTCCTTTCAGCGGCGACGAACGATGAAGAGCAGGCTGAGGAAAAGAAGGGCAGCGTAAGCGGCAACATAGGCGGAGCGGGCACATCAGCGCAAACCCAAGCCGTTAAAAACGGTGTTAACTATTCTTTGTTCGGACTTGCTGCGCTCGGCTTGATAGCAATCGGCTGGTTCGTGCTACAATCAAGGCAGAAGCAAGGTGTATAAGATGTCAATCAGCAAGAAACAAAGAAATATTTTAATCCTTACCATTCTTTTAAGCGCGATAATCATGCGGCTGATACCGCATCTACCTAACTTTGCCCCGATCACGGCCGCGGCTATATTCAGCGCCGCTTATCTGCCCAAAAAATATATATTCATCATACCTCTTGCCGCCGCTGCGATAAGCGACTATTTGTTGCTTTATATCAATCCTTTTGGCAGCCCTATATTGAATTTCGGCCAGCTTCAGCCCCTCGGAGCGTTGGTGAATAACACTACCGCATGGGTGTGGGCCAGTTTTATGGTCAGTGCTTTGCTTGGTTTGCTTTTGCGTAAAAAACAAGGGGCATTCAGGATCGGAACAGTCAGCGTCCTAGCGTCCTTGCAATTCTTTCTGATAACGAATTTTGGCGTATGGGCAGCCGGGGCTTATGCGCGGGATATATCCGGCCTTGTTGCCAGCTACGTCGCCGGCCTGCCGTTCTTAAACTGGACGATCTTAGGCGATCTTTTCTATACTGCCAGCTTTTTTGCGCTGTATGCCATAGTCATAAAAGAGTATGGCAAGGAAGCTAAGGCTTCGAAAACTACTTCAAAACCTGCTGAATATTTAAGCTAGAGTGCTATAATATTTATATAAATTAACGGGGGAAGAAAATGGTTACTTGGATTATTTTAGGCCTGATTGCGCTGGTGGTGATCGTAGGGATTTTTATATATAACGGACTGGTACGGACTAAGATCCGTGTCGACGAAGCCTGGAGCGACATAACCGTCCAGCTTAAAAGACGGCTGGATCTTATACCGAATCTGGTTGATACCGTAAAAGGCTATGCGAAGCATGAGAAGACCGTATTTGAAGAAGTAACTAAAGCCAGGACTGAATCGATCAATGCCGCAGGTCCTAAAGACCAGGCTAAAGCTGATAATATGATCGAAGATGCGCTAAAAAGTCTTTTTGCGGTTGCTGAAGCTTATCCGGACTTGAAGGCTAATGAGAACTTCAAGGCTTTGCAGGACGAGTTAGTCGATACCGAAGACAAGATACAAGCTGCCCGTCGGTTTTATAATGGCGCTGTCAGGGATTTGAATATCAAGATAGATACTTTCCCAAACATGATATTTGCCCGCCCGCTCGGTTTTAAACACCGTGAGTTCTTCGAAGTTGATGAAAGCGAAACAGAAGCTGTTTCACAACCGACAAAGGTAAGTTTCGACAATAAATAAATGTATTCTCAGATAGCTGCCAATAAGCGAAAAACCGTCTTAATATTCATAGTTTTCCTTGGGCTGGTTCTAGGACTGGCCTGGTTAGCCGGAATTTTAATAACCGGCGACACATCTTTTACGCCTGTTGTTACCATAGGATTTTTCATCGGCTCGATCATCTATGCTTTGGTCATGTATTTTTCAGGGTCCAAGCTCGCGGTGGCGGTTAACGGAGCTAAAGAAATCCAAAAACGAGACAATCCGAGACTCTATAGGATAGTAGAAAACCTGGCGATTACAGAGGGGATGCCTATGCCCAAGGTCTATGTAATGGACGACCCGGCCATGAACGCATTCGCGACCGGAAGGGATCCCAAACATGCGGTAGTTTGTGCTACGACCGGTATATTAGACGCCTTGGATGATAATGAGCTGGAAGGGGTGATGGCACATGAAATGGGCCATGTGAAAAATTATGATATTCGAGTGTCTATGTTTGCTTTCGGGCTGGTTTCGGTAGTTTCCCTGATCGCTGATCTTATCCTTCACTATACTTTCTTCGCCGGCAGGAGAGAGAATACTCCGCCTGTGTTTTTCATCATCGGTATAGCCGCGATGATCTTAGCGCCCTTGGCTGCAAGCCTCATACAACTGTCAATTTCAAGACACAGGGAGTACCTGGCGGACGCTACAGGAGCTTTGACCACAAGGCATCCGGAGGCTCTGGCGAGCGCCTTGCAGAAGATTTCCGGAAATAGTTTGACCAAGCGAGCAAATAGTTCTACGGCCCACTTATTTTTCGCCAACCCTTTAAAGGGAGGCTCAATAGCGGGTATGTTCAGCACTCATCCGCCTATTGAAAAAAGAGTGCAAGCCCTGCATGAAATGGGGCGAGGGCTGTGAGCAAGGCTGCTCCGCCGAGGATATAAAA
>CAMLDK010000013.1 GCA_946478995.1 uncultured Candidatus Saccharibacteria bacterium
GAAGTCCGCGAAACCAAGCTGGGACCTGAGATAGTGACCAGCGACATACCGAATGTCAGCGAAGAGGCTCTTAGGCACCTCGATGAGAATGGAATCGTTCGTATCGGTGCCGAAGTTCATCCCGGCGATATCCTTGTCGGTAAGATCACGCCAAAGGGAGAGCAGGAACTTTCGAGCGAAGAGCGACTACTGCGGGCTATATTCGGTGAAAAAGCCAAGGAAGTTCGCGATACTTCACAGCGTATGAGCAACGGCAAGCACGGCAAAGTCGTGGGAGTAAAAGTATTTTCAAGGGATAACGGACACGAGCTGAAAGCCGGTGTTATCCAGCAGATCCAGGTTTTTGTAGCTCAGATGCGCAAGATCCAGGTGGGCGACAAGCTGGCTGGACGGCATGGGAACAAAGGCGTTATTGCCCGCATTTTGCCGGTCGAAGATATGCCGTTTTCCGAGGACGGAGAACCTGTGGATGTGGTGTTGAACCCGCTTGGCGTACCTTCCAGAATGAACTTAGGACAGTTGTTCGAGACTCATCTTGGTATGGCCGCTAGTGCTCTCGGTGTCAAAATCGCCACGCCTCCGTTTAACGGCGTGTCGGTAGAAAAGATAACCGAACTGCTTGCTGAAGCCGGCTTCCCTGAAGACGGCAAGCTGCAGCTTTATGACGGTCGCACGGGAGCGGCTTTCAAGGAGAAAACAGTAGTCGGCAACATGTACATACTCAAGCTTACCCATATGGTCACCGACAAGATCCATGCCCGTTCAACAGGACCTTACACTATGGTTACCCAGCAGCCGCTCGGCGGTAAAGCCCAGAATGGCGGCCAGAGGTTCGGAGAGATGGAAGTATGGGCGCTTGAGGCTTATGGAGCCGCACACACGCTCCAGGAAATGCTGACTATCAAGTCTGACGACGTATACGGTCGAAGCAAGGCTTACGAGTCTATAATCAAGCAGACCGATATCGTCGGCCCTAAGGTGCCGGAAAGCTTCAACGTGCTTGTCAAAGAACTGCAAGGCTTGGGACTCAAGGTTGACCTTATAGATCAGAACGAAGTCATTGACGCCGAAGCCGTACTGGCAGAAAACATCAAAGCTGAAGCTAAGAGCCAGTCAGAAGTAGAAGTTCCTGCACCGGAGGCCAGCAACGTAGATGTCACAGAGGATGCTAAAGCCGATGAATTTACGGTCATGGAGCTTGAAGATGATATTCCATCCACGACAGTCGTATCGGCAGACGGCGATGAAGATTCAACGGACGAGATTGCTGAAAATATTGAAGTAAAGGAAGAGGAGGCCTAGGTCTATGCGCAGATATCACTCAAGTACGAATATTTCCGATTTTGATGCGGTCAGGTTGGCGGTCGCCAGTGCTGATGACATTCTGGACTGGAGCTACGGCGAAGTTACCAAGCCGGAGACTATTAACTACCGGACGCAAAAACCTGAGCGGGACGGCCTTTTTTGCGAGCGTATATTCGGACCGGCTAAGGATATTAATCCTCATGACGCCAAATACCGAGGAGTGCGCTCCCGGGAAGCTGCCGTAGATAAGAAGGGCGAGCTGGTCACCAAATCTATCGTCAGGCGCGAACGCATGGGCCATATCCAGCTGGCCACACCGGTCACTCATATCTGGTTCCTCCGAGGTACGCCCAGTGCGGTGGGGCTTTTGCTTGGCATGACCGTGAAAAGCCTGGAAAGAGTAGCTTACTTCGCTAGCTACATCATCAAATCCGTCGATAGCGAAAAACGCGACCAGATGCTAACCGATAAGGAAGCGGAATTTGCAGCCGCGGGGGAAGCTATAAAGGCTCGCTATGAGGAAGAATCCAAGAAAGAAGATGCCAACGTGAAGGCGCTAGCCGAGGCTCAAACTAAAGAGATTGAACAGCTTACCGATGAGTTTAATGAATATAAAGACATGCTTCAGTCGCTCGAAAAATACAACCTGCTCAATGAAAATGATTACCGCGCTATGCCTGAAGAGATCCAGGATCTTATAGAGGTCGGTATGGGCGGCGGCGTATTCAAGGAGCTTTTAGAAGACATAAACCTGTCTAAGCTGATAGCGCAGCTCAACGAAGAGGCCGAGGAAGCCAAAGGCCAGAGAAAAAAGAAGATTTTAAAACGTCTAAGGCTGCTTGAGTCCATGGAACGGGCGGGCATCAAGCCGACCAGCATGTGTCTCAGCATCCTGCCGGTGATCCCTCCTGATCTTCGTCCGATGGTCCAGCTAACAGGCGGACGTTTTGCCACTAGCGACCTGAACGATCTTTACCGCAGGGTTATCAACCGTAACAACCGGCTGAAAAAATTGATTGACCTTAACGCGCCTGAAGTTATCTGCCGCAACGAGCAGCGTATGCTACAGGAAGCAGTCGATGCTTTGATAGATAATTCCAGCGCCAGAAGCGGCCGGGCGGTTGCCGCCAGTGGCCAGCGCCGAAGGCTGAAATCCCTTAGCGACATGCTAAAAGGCAAGCAAGGACGGTTCAGGCAGAACTTGCTCGGCAAGAGGGTTGATTACTCCGGACGCTCAGTTATTGTTGCCGGACCGGAACTGAAGATGTTCCAGTGCGGCCTGCCAAAGATGATGGCGCTTGAGCTGTTCAAACCTTTCGTGATCGGCCGGCTGATAGACCAGGAATACGCGCACAACATCCGCTCAGCTACCCGGATGATCGAGCTAGGCGAAACTACCGTTTGGGATGCTTTGGATGAGGTGATCAAGAACAAGTACGTGCTTCTTAACCGTGCGCCGAGCTTGCACAGACTCAGTATCCAGGCCTTCCAGCCCGTCCTGATCGAAGGTAAAGCTATCCAGCTTCATCCGCTTGTGTGTAAAGGCTTTAACGCTGACTTTGACGGCGACCAGATGGCCGTTCATTTACCGCTAAGCGCCAAGGCCCAAGATGAGGCCAAAAATATTATGGCCGCTAATAAGAACCTGCTGAAACCTGCCGACGGATCTCCTATACTTCATATAGAACAAGACATAGTCCTTGGCTGCTACTACCTTACGTATGAGCGGCCCGGTAGTGTCGAGAAAAAAGCCAGGCCTTTGTCAGACCTTGCAGAAGCCCTGATGGCTTTTGATAGCGGAAAGATAACTTTGCAGGACATGGTATCTATCGAATTCAGAAACGAAAGACGCACTTCTACGCTAGGACGATTCATCTTCAATGAGATTTTCCCTGAAGACTTTAATTTCCAGGATACGGCAATGACCAAGAAGAAGCTTTCCCAGGTAATGGGTGAAGTTTACCGAAAATACGGCCAGGAAAAAAGCGCTGAAATCGCCGATGACTTAAAATCTCTCGGCTTCGAGTTTGCTACCACTTCCGGACTTTCCATGGGCATGAGTGACTTTGTCGACGTAGAGAAGCTCAAGGAAATACTGGACAGCGCGGAAGTACGCGCTACGAAAGTAAGTGAGCAATATGACGGAGGATTCATAACCGATGATGAACGCTACAGGCTGACTATCGAAACCTGGACGGATGCCGACTCTAAAGTCCAAGAGGCGATTGCTGAGCAGTTCAGCGGCGAAGACAACGCTATGTCGTTATCTGTTACCTCGGGCGCAAGAGGCTCTATCGTACAGGTCAAGCAGATTATCGGTTCGGTAGGAATCCTATCCGACGCGACCGGGCGGGCCATGGAGCTGCCGGTGAAAAGTAACTATCGCGACGGCTTAAGCCCGCTGGAATATTTCACTTCCAGCCGCGGACAGAGAAAAGGCCTTATCGATACTGCGCTTAAGACGGCTGACTCCGGATACCTGACCCGGCGTCTTGTAGATGTCGCGCAGGATGTATTCACTATTGAGGAAGTAGAGGCGGATGATCCCGGATTTGCGCTTTATCGGTCTGATGCTGCAGAAGTCGGCGTGTCTTATGCCTCACGTTTGAGCGGGCGTTATGCCGCCGAAAATATCGGGAAATACGTTAAGAAAGGCGAGGCTATAACTCAGGAGGTCGCTGAGCAGATTGAAGCCGATGAAAATATCGATGGCGCAAAGATAATGAGCGTCTTAAGCAGCAACTCTATCCGCGGCATACATCCGAAAAGCTACGGGATAGATCCTGCCACCGGTGACATTGTCAAATCGCATAGTCCTGTCGGTGTGATCGCCGCCCAAAGTATTGGCGAGCCCGGTACCCAGCTTACGCTTCGGACCTTCCACTCCGGCGGTGCTGCTATCGCTGACGATATCACGCAAGGTCTGCCTCGCGTTGAAGAGCTCTTTGAAGTACGGGTACCAAAAGGTAAGGCATATCTAGCCGACATTTCCGGTAAAGTAGCCGTTTGGGACGAGAATGAACAGTACATAATCCAAATCACTGACGACCAGGCCAAAGCCGCCAAGCTGACCATTGGCGATAGGAATGTCCAGGTGGACACAAACAGCGAAGTAGCCGTCGGCGATGTAGTCGCCAGCGCCGAAGGCGGTAAAGATCCGCTTATAGCTCCGGTCGCCGGTAAGGTTTCGCTTTCTAAAAAGACCATTACCATTACTCCGGCCGGGCAAAGCGTGGTGAAGTACGAGATCCCAAGCTACAAACAGTTGCTGGTCAAAGACGGAGACACGGTAGAGGCCGGGCATAAGCTCACCAATGGTTCTATCAATCTTCACGACCTGATGAGACTCAAGGGAGTAGAAGCTACCCAGCGCTACATAATGAATGAGATCTTAAGGATTTTCGCTAGCCAGGGACAATATATCTCAGATAAGCACTTGGAAATCATCGTTAAACAGATGTTCTCCAGGGTCCAGATAGAAGACAGCGGTGACAGTGAGCTGGTTACGGGCGATATAGTAAGCAAACTTTCCGTGGTTGAAATTAACGAACAACTAGTTGCCAAGGGTAAAAAACCGGCTGTATTCAATCAGCTTTTGCTTGGAATCACCAAAGCTTCCTTAAGCACGGATTCCTTCCTATCCGCAGCTTCTTTCCAGGACACGACCAGAGTTTTGATCGCCGCCGCTACCAGCGGTAAGGTTGACCGGTTGTTCGGCCTGAAAGAAAACGTCATATTGGGTAGGAGAATACCTGTCGGAACAGGCGCCATCCGCGAAGATGAAGAAGCCGAAACCGACCTGCAGCCGAGCGAAGCGCTAGTACTTGAGGAAGATCGATAAATATGCTAGAGTTTACTTCTGCACAAAGAGATAACTATATAAAAGGAGCAGTTCAGAGTGCCGACAATTAATCAGTTAGTCAGAAAACCCCGCAAAAAGGCGAGTACTAAAAGTAAATCGCCGGCATTGCAGAGGGTCACAAATAACTTAAAGACCCGTCATTATGAGAAAGATTCCCCTTTTAAAAGAGGCGTGTGCGTTAAAGTCACCACCAAAACTCCGAAAAAGCCTAACTCCGCGCTCCGCAAAGTAGCCCGCGTACGGCTTACGAACGGCTATGAAGTCTGGGCGTATATCGGCGGTGAAGGACACAACCTTCAGGAACATGCCGTAGTCTTGGTCCGCGGCGGCCGAGTGCCTGATCTTCCCGGCGTTCGATATCATATCGTCCGTGGAAATCTGGATCTTCAAGGCGTAGAGAACCGCAAACAAGGCCGCAGCAAATACGGCGCGAAAAAGGCAGGTAAATAACAATGCCTCGACATAAGACAAAATCACTGATCAGGGATATCAAACCGGACCGTGTTTATGAAAGCGTGCTAGTACAGCGCATGATCAACAGAGTTATGCTTGACGGTAAAAAACAGATTGCAGAGAAGCTGGTTTACGGAGGGATGCAGAAAGCCGCCGATAAACTGAAAGTCCAGAACCCTTTGGATGTGTTTGAGAAAGCCTTTGCCAATGTCCGCCCGCACATGGAAACACGTTCGCGCCGGGTCGGCGGAGCTAACTACCAGATCCCTTTCGAAGTCAAAGGCCAGAGACAGACTCATCTGACCATAATGTGGTTCGTTGAAGCCGCCCGCGCTCGGAAGGGCATGAGTATGGAAGACCGGATAGCTTTGGAGCTGATCGACGCATATAACGAAACCGGCACAGCCGTTAAGAAAAAAGAAGACACGCATAAGATGGCAGAAGCTAACAGGGCTTTTGCCCATTTCGCGAGGTACTAAAGGGTGGCAGAAAAAGAATATAGAATGGATAAGATCCGCAATATCGGCATTATCGCCCATATTGACGCAGGCAAAACTACTACCACCGAAGGTATCTTATACCGCACCGGCTTAAAGCATAAGATCGGCGCGGTGCATGAAGGCGAGACTACCACCGACTGGATGGCCCAAGAGCGTGAGCGCGGCATAACCATAGTTTCCGCGGCTGTGACCTGTTATTGGAAAGATCATCAGATCAACATCATCGACACACCGGGACACATTGACTTCACGGTTGAAGTTCAGCGTTCGCTTCGCGTACTTGACGGCGCGATCACTGTATTTGACGGCAAAATGGGCGTGGAATCCCAGTCCGAAACCGTTTGGCGGCAGGCCGACGGGTACAATGTGCCGCGGATCTGCTTCATCAATAAGATCAACCAGACCGGCGGGGATTTCTACAAGTCCCTGGACTCTATACATAGCCGCCTCACCAAGCGGGCTTTCCCGATCCATCTGCCTATAGGTTTTGAGCAGTCTGTCAACGGCGTAGTAGACCTTGTGGCTATGAAGTCATACACCTACAAAGAATTCACTGATAAGAACCTGGTGGAGGGTGAAATTCCTGAAGATATGATGGATAAGGTCAAGAGATATCGAAGCCTGCTTATCGAAAACGCCGTAGCCGAAGACGAAACCATGCTAGAAAAATACCTGGAAGTAGGCGAAGAAGGTTTGACTCCCGATGAGATCAAACATGCCATCCGAACGGCCATGATGACCGGTAAGTTCTTCATCGTCAGCGGTGGCGACGGCCGCGGCGTGATCGTCGAGAAACTGCTTGATATTGCGACAGAATACCTGCCAAGCCCTATAGATCGCGGCGATACGGTCGGAACTCACCCAAAGACCGACGACAAGATTTTGCGCAAGCCTGAAGATAAAGAACCTTTTGCCGCTCTGGCTTTTAAGATCGCCACCGATCCTTTCGTAGGAAAACTAGCTTATTTCCGCGTTTATTCAGGCAAGATCGTAGCCGGAAGCTATGTATATAACAGTTCAACAGGTGAAAAAGAGCGTGTAGGACGAATCGTACGTATGCAAGCCGACAAGCGCGAGGAAGTTAAAGAAGTGAATGCCGGCGACATCGCCGCAATCGTGGGGCTTAAAGGTACTACGACCGGCAACACCCTATGCGATCAAAACAACCCTATCATCTTAGAAAGTATTAAATTCCCTGAACCGCCTGTCAGTATTGCTATCGAGCCGAAGACCAAAGCCGACCAGGAAAAAATGAGTCTAGCCTTGCAGCGTCTGGCAGAAGAAGACCCGACCTTTAGGGTCAAAGTGGATGATGAGACCGGCCAGACTATCATCAGCGGCATGGGTGAGCTTCATCTTGAAATCCTTGTAGACAGAATGAAGCGTGAGTTTAAAGTCGAAGCAAATATCGGCGAACCGCAAGTTGCTTACCGTGAGACTATCCGCAAGGACGGCGTAGAAGTCCAAGGCAAATTCATCCGACAATCCGGCGGTCGTGGACAGTACGGCGATGTCTGGATCAGGGTTAGTCAGAACGAAGCCGGCAAAGGCTATGAATTCATAAACTCCATCAAGGGAGGCGTAGTTCCTCAGGAGTATATCAAGCCCGTTGATGAAGGTATAAAAGAAGCTATGAGCAACGGCGTTTTGGCTGGTTACCCTGTAGTGGATGTAAAGGCTGAACTTTACGATGGAAGCTACCACGATGTGGACTCGTCCGAAATGGCTTTTAAAATCGCCGGTTCCATGGCGCTACAAGCCGGGGTCAAGAAAGCCAATCCGGTACTGCTCGAGCCTATTATGAAAGTCGTAGTCGTGACGCCTGAAGATTTCATGGGCGACGTTATCGGTGACCTTAACTCCAAGCGCGGCCGGATCGAAGCGATGGAAGACCTTCCGAACGGTATCAAACAAATCACCTCATTTGTGCCGCTTGGTGAAATGTTCGGCTACACTACTAACTTGCGTTCTATGACCCAAGGCCGGGCCAGCTCATCTATGGAACTCGACCACTATGCCGATGTTCCACCGAATGTAGCCGAAGCTATCATTGCCAAATCCTCTAAATAATATTATTGCGAATATTACTCGTATATAGTATAATCATACTATAACAATAAGAAAGTTTTGTAATGAGCGAATTAGATTTTGAACGAAATGCACAAAAGTCATTTGCAGAAGGTTGGGTTAAGGAATATACAGGTAGACCGATCGCCGTAGTGGCCAGCGAAGGTTATTGGCAGATTCCCGAGGATTCACAGGATAAAGAAGAACCACAGCAAATTGCAGTTTCTGCAGAAAGACACTACAGTCTTGGAATAATCGCTGCTGGCGAAGTGAAAGTAGAAGAAGCCGGCATTGTTGTGCCGGTTGAGGGATTCGTTACGTGGGATTCAAGCACTCCTTACGTTCAAGATTTACAAAGTAGGTTTGATTGGGGTCTTGAGTGGTTTGATGCCGAAGTATCTGCCGGAGAGGGCGGCTTAATCCTTCCGCGTATAAAGGATCCTAAAGATCCAGAGCGGGCATGGGACTTTGGGTCATTTGGTGAGGTTCGAGTACCTACCAACGGAAAGACCTTAGGTCTTCATCGCGGTATGACTGTCGAGGGTAGTGATACAGTACCCGGTGGTACAATTACAGATACGTTTGCGGAAGTTGATATTTCGGTAAATGCTGAGGTGGGCGGTAACTCTGGAAGCCGGTACATAATCACAGGTATATATCATCGCGACGAGCTTTGGAGAAGGATTACAGCCGGAGATGCCTCTGCCTTAGAGGAAGCGTCTGACCCAAAGTTGAAAAAAGCGGCCGAAAAAGCCGCAAAACAAGACTATAAGCGTAATCCGCCAAAAAAAGAGCCAGAGTACGATCCCTGGGATCCTTTGGCTTAAATAACGGTAAAAGATACAGAGTATTAACCGTTTTGGGATTTATGCCGCAGATAATGGTCCATTATGACCAAGGCGCTCATGGCATCGACTATCGGAATGGCGCGGGGGAGTACGCACGGGTCGTGCCTACCGGTAGCCTCTAGCTCGACTTCATTATTATCCAGGTCAACCGAATGCTGTTTTTTAGCAATGGTTGACACCGGTTTTATCGCAACTCTAAAGTAAATATCTTCTCCTGTTGAAATACCGCCTAAGGTACCACCGGCAAAATTTGTCCGAGTGTGGATCTTGCCTGATTCATCTTTATAAAATTCGTCGTTGTGCTCGCTGCCACGCATGGAAACCCCGGCAAACCCGGATCCTATCTCAAAGCCCTTGACGGCATTAATAGACAGCATAGCTTTGCCTAAATCGGAATTTATCTTGTCGAAAACCGGCTCGCCTAGGCCTACCGGGCAATTTTTAATGACACCGAAAACTACGCCGCCGATTGAATCGTCGTCAGCTTTGACTTGTTCGATAAGCTTTATCATCTGGTTTGCGGCAGTTTCATCCGGACAGCGGACTATGTTTGACTCGATCATTCCCATGGTCACCGTCTTGTAGTCGATATCGGTTGAAATATCTCCTACTTTTTGAACATAGCTTAATATTTCTATCCCAAGCTTTTCTTTTAGGTATTTCTTGGCGATTGCTCCTGCGGCAACCCTGGCTAACGTTTCCCGAGCCGAAGCCCTGCCCGATCCGCGCCAGTCGCGGATGCCATACTTCTGCTGGTAAGTAAAATCAGCATGTCCCGGCCTATATAATTTTTTGAGATTGTCATAGTCTTCCGGCCGGATGTCTTTATTATGGGCAAGTAGCAGTATCGGCGTTCCTGTCGTCACGCCCTCATAAATACCGGATAGGATAGATACTTCATCCTGTTCTTTTCTAGGAGTAGTTATACTGCTTTGTCCGGGTTTGCGTCTGTCCAGCTCCTTTTGGATCTCTGCTTCGGTTATCTTAATTCCGGGAGGACAGCCGTCTATCACACAGCCGACACCGCCGCCGTGCGATTCGCCGAAGGTGGTTATTCTAAAAAGTTGCCCGAAGCTATTTCCTGCCATTAAGTTGTTCCTTTAAAAATTTTTCATATTCTGCGCGCGTTAATTGCCCCGGCGCGCTTGAATCTTCTTTTTTCTCTGTTATAAATGTTAACTCATTTCCCCACAAAGCGCCATAAAGCCTGGTGACAAGGCCGTCTTCTCCCATACCGAGGATTATGTGTTTTTTACCTTGGGATTTCATCTCAAGCATTATCTTAAGCAGCAAATAAGCATCTGACTTGTTGTTGCAGAAAGTAGATATTTTGGCGACTTCAGGTCTGCAGACGGCTATATCCTGTAGGATTTTATACAGTTCGTTTTCCGCCGGAGTTTCCTCGTAATTATGATAGGAAATAATACGATTAAGCCTCAACTCCCCCGATCTTTTAATCAGCTCTGCCTGGTCGTAAACATCCATATCTACCAGGCAGTCTTTCTCGTCAAATATTTTTATCAGCTCTGCCTGCTCTTTGACTTTGAGCTTAGGCGTCTCTAAATTTTTCCGGCGAAACACGAATACAAGCCTGCCAGGGTATTCATTTAGAAGATTTGATAAGAATTCCGCGTGCAAACCCTGAATATAGTCCAGCCAGATCTCAAAATAGCTATAAGACTTTTCATGTGCTTCGATCTCAGCCAGCATCTCGTCTTCAGTCGCCTTGATGAGAGGCAGGCAGTAATTATTTTTCATCCAGATACTCCGTAAGCGCCTGGCGCATGGCTTGTTCGGGAGCGTCCCGGCCTGTAAATAACTTGAATTGGGCAAAACCTTGGTAAAGCAGCATCTCCGTACCCGGAATTGTCTTTGCCCCGGCCTTTTCGGCTTCGCTGAGCAAGCGGGTTTTAAGCGGGGAATATACCGCGTCAAAAACAATCTGTTTTTCATGCAAATTTGCTGTATATACCGGCGTATCATCCGTGTCCATGCCGATTGAGGTAGTGTTGCAGATTATATCGGCATTTTTGATTCCGTCTTGGTCGCCCAGCGATTTAAATTCACAGTTAAAGCGAGCCGCTAATACCCTTGCTTTTTCTAAGCTGCGGTTGTAAATCGTTACTTTGCAGCCGGCCTTGACCAGTCCGTAAACAAAAGCTTTGCCTGCTCCGCCCGCGCCGATTACTGCGGCTTTTGACCCTTTCAAACCCCGTAATTTTGCCAATGGCTCGGTGGCTCCCAGCCAGTCGGTGTTATATCCGTGCAAGATTCCGTCTTTATTAACTACCGTATTAATGGCGCCGATCTCTTTAGCCGTTTCATCTATTTCATCTAAGTATTGCATTATGTTTTCTTTGTGGGGGATGGTGCAGCTTATACCGGCTACATTGTCATTTCGTATTTTTTGCATGAAAAATTCTAGATCTTCCGGCTTCAAATTGACGGCTATATATTCGTATTCATCCTCAATACCCAGAGCTTTATAGCCGGCATCATGAATGATAGGCGAAAGCGAATGCTCGACCGGATCGCCTATGACCATACATGTTTTTTTATCTTTTTCGCTCATCATTTCAACTTTTCCATTATCTCATTAACTACCTGTCCGGGGCTAATAGTCGAAGTATCGATTATAAAGTCTGCCGCCTCATAGAACTTGTCTTTTCGTTCAGCATATATGGATTCAATCTCTTTTATCAGCGTTTTTTCTTTAGTCAGCGCCGGCCGGTTCGGGTCGCTTGCCGTTCTTGCTTCCATAACCTTAATATCAGCTCTGAGGAAAATACAGGTCGAGTTACTCTTCAGCAGGGATATATTCTCATCGCGCAGGACAATTCCGCCCCCGCTGGAAATAACGGTATTTTCCTCGTCGGCTATGGATCTGATTGCTTCGGATTCTATGTCTCGAAAATATTCCCAGCCTTTTGATGCGACTATTTCCGGGACTGATTTATTCTCGCGTTCGACTATAAGGTCGTCTAATTCTATGAATCTCTTTTGCAGTTTCTCTGCCAGCTTGCGTCCGGTAGTTGATTTGCCGCTGCCACGCATGCCGATAAGTAGAATATTGCCCGGCTTGGATTCGCTCATTTTAACCTCTGTGATTTTACTCAGCTCATCCCAAAAATCCGGAAAGGTTTTGCTCACGACTTGTGGCCTTAAAATTTTCATACCGCCAGCTTTCATACCGGCGACCGCAAAGCTCATGGCGATACGGTGGTCATTATAAGTATCAATCGTTGCCGGCTTTGGCTTTCCGCCGTAAATCGTAAGCGTATCTTCAGCCGACTCGGTGTTGATACCCATCTTGGCAAGCTCATTTTCTAGCGCTTTCACCCGTTCGGTCTCTTTTACACGAAGCGATTTCACGCCATTTATCACTGTTTTTCCTTCTCTGAAGGCCGCCAATACGGCTAAAGTCATCGCCTGGTCGGGGAAATCTTGCGCGTTAATGAAGCGAGCCTCGTCACTACGGGAGTCCATCCCTCCGTGCCACTCGCCGGTTTTTATGAGATCTACAAACTGCTTGTCTGCCTGTTTTGAGCCCAAGTTTAGATTTTCTACTTTTATATTGCTTCCGGTAAGTGCGTTTATAGCGTAAAAGTAAGAAGCGCTGGAATAATCGCCCTCGATCTTGTATTCGTTAGTCCGTTCATATCTTTGTGGTTTGACGCTGTATTTCTGATATTTTCCGTTCTGGACATCGACTCCAAAGCTGCTCATTATATCCAAAGTCATGTCTACATAAGGCTTGGAAATCAACTCTCCCTCAACATCGATTTCCAGGCCGTTTTTAAGTACTGGAGCAATTAGAAGCAGGGCAGAGAGATATTGGCTGCTTGTCCCTCCCGATACAGTCACTTTCTCTCCGGATAAACTGCCGCTGGACACCGCAATCGGCAAAAAGCCCTCTTGTCCAAGATACTCGATCACGGCTCCCAGCTGGCGCAAAGCTTTCACTAAGTCGGCGATAGGGCGCTTAAGCAGGCCGGGCTCGCCGGATATCTCTTGCCTTCCCGGCGCAATACAGGCCAAAGCCGTTATAAAACGGGCGGTTATTCCCGATTCTCCGGCAGAAAGTTTACTTTCTCCGGCTTTAATATCCTTTAGGCAGTCTTGCATAGCTTTGGTGTCCTGGCTCTCGAGCAGTCCGTTCAATTCTGGCGGGGAATCGCATAGCGCAGCTATGAATAAGGCGCGCAAACTATAGCTCTTGGAGCCCGGTACCGACACCTGTGCGTCAGACGGAAGCTTCAATTCTGATATCTCGGCGATTTTCATTTACAAATAATATCCATTTCTGCTATTATATCGGAAGTTATGAATAACAGTTTAGCAGTACTCCCGGTTTCAACGTCAATGTGCCACCGCACGTCCCACGCTGGCTGTACTATGCTCATGTGTTAACCGATTAGAACTCAATAAAAATAAGCCTCCCGAGCAAGCCACGGCCGCAAGGGAGGTTTTTTAATACTCAATGAAATTAATCCAAGGAGAAGAAAAATGTGGAAAGATGAGAACAAGCAAGATAAAGCAAAGAAAATAATAAGACAAGCATACGATCGGTACGGGAAAGATCTGTATGCCTTATCCAGCTTCGGCGCGGACGCGGGCACGCTTTTGGACCTTATATATAAGAGCGGGCTGAAGATTCCGGTCATTACCATAGATACCGGGTTTTTGTTTCCGGAAACACATCTTTACAAATTTACTTTACAGAACAAGTTCGGGTTCAGAACTATAACTTACGGGCCTTATGATGACGAGGTAGAGCAGATTGCCTTTGACCGGTTATGGGAAAAAGATATAGACGCTTACCACCGTACGGTCAAAATAGATCCGCTTAAGCGGGCAATAGAAGAACTTGGGGTCGGCGCCCTCCTCCAAGGCGTCAGGGCCGACCAGACCCAAGCCAGGGCTAACCTTGAGGTAATTGAGCAAGGCCAGTTCGGCGAAGACCGCATCCACCCCTTGCTTGATTGGGATAAGGAAGAGGTAGAAGACTATCTGGTGAAAGAAAATATCCCTAGGAACCTGCTGGTTTATGAAGGCTATGAGTCCATAGGCGACTGGACGACTACGGTGCCCGGTCTGGGGCGGTCAGGACGCCAGCTGGGCATGACCAACGGCTGCGGACTGGTCGCCGGCGAGGGCGGTAATTTAGTACGGCCAAGGCTTCAAACTATTAACGATAGCTTTTTAATATAGTTGAAAATATGACTAAAGTTATGTTATACATAAGTCAATGAGTCAAGGAGTGCAACCTGATCCGGCTGAGGTAGTGGGAAATATAATGGCTGATAGAGAGCCTGTAGGGTACGAAGGAAATATCCCTGGGGTGGAGGGGGATGAAGCATTTGAGCTAAAGCCGCCCATTGTTAATTATCATGATGACGGGATCGTAGAAACTATAGTTGCTGCACAGAGGGACAGCCAGGAAGGAATGGTGATTCCCCTAGGAAGAGTTTTAACCACGCCTGACACTATCACTACATTTTGGTCCGTAGGCAACCACTGGGATGACTCTACTAGCACTGTGGTTGGAGGTGTCAACCAAGGGATAATTTTTGAGGAAAAAAATCCAACAAGAGCGTATTACGGCTTTCAGCAAGATACTCGTATTCCTCCGCGAGAAAGCGCGAGGAACCTTGCTAGCTTGCGATCAGATGCTAGAAAGATGGTGTTATCGCATTTAGGTGTAGAAGTTGCAGCAGAAGCGACAGAGGGAAAACCGCCAAGGAAAAGAATGTTGGGGCGGATAAGGATAAGAAGACCCTCACCAGTTGTCGAGGAAACTGTTCAGAGCAGCAGTGGCGCCTCTGTATCTACTGAAGCAAGCATGGCAGAAGCATGATACAAATTACTCTTTACAAACTTCTTATATTCATATAGTATTATCTAGTAATTAGGCGCTGGGTATATTCTATTCACGTCAAAAAATTGTAATCTATACAAATTATAAGGAGAAATAATGGCAGATTTTGATCGAAGCAAACCGCATATCAACGTAGGAACCATGGGACACGTGGACCACGGCAAGACTACACTAACCGCAGCTATCACCGCTGTACTTGCTAAGAAGCTACCTTCAGACGTAAACAAATCGGTAGCGTATGATCAGATCGACAACGCTCCTGAAGAAAAGCAGCGCGGTATCACCATCGCTACTTCCCACCAGGAATACGAGAGCGAAAAGCGCCACTATGCCCACGTAGACATGCCCGGACACGCCGACTACGTAAAGAACATGATTACCGGTGCCGCCCAGGTAGACGGCGCTATTCTTGTTGTTTCCGCAGCTGACGGCCCTATGCCCCAGACCCGAGAGCACGTTCTGCTTGCCAAGCAGGTTGGCGTACCCAGCATCATCGTCTTTATGAACAAGATGGATCTTGCCGATCCTGAGCTTGTTGAGCTTGTAGAGCTTGATATACGCGAACTTCTTAAGAAGTACGAATTTGACGAAAATGCTCCTATCATCAAGGGATCCGCTACCAAAGCTCTAGAAGGTTCCGCCGAAGACGAAGACGCTATTATGGAACTTATCGCCAAGATGGATGAATACATGCCAGAACCAAAACGCGATCTAGACAAGCCATTCCTTATGCCTATCGAAGAT
>CAMLDK010000014.1 GCA_946478995.1 uncultured Candidatus Saccharibacteria bacterium
GCTCATCCGAGATTATATCTATAGTATGTATATCCTGCCTGTCAAAGACATTCCCGCTCTTTTTCGTTCCTATTATAAGATGGGCTATGGCGTCTGTTGATAAATCACCGCTAGGGACCAGCCTGACTATCATGCCGATACCTTTCTCGGAAAGAAGCCTTCGCAGCTTATCATCTTTAGCCCCCAGCTGGTCGGTGGTCAGAATCTTTTTGGCGGAGCGCTCCAAGCTGTCTATTACATATTGGGTTTCTTCTTTGTCTAAGTCGATCGTTCCTACGCCTATCATCCTAGCCGGGGTATTAGGCGTACGCAGCACCTCAATGAAGCAGTTTTCGGATTTCAAGTTTTTTTGGATGATAGCTGTCGAGTGCCTCAGAAGAACCCCTAACTCAATATTGCCCACGATGGCAGTATTAAGCTCGTCCAGGAACTCCTCGGAGTCATAAGCGTCCCTGTAAAATATTTTGTTGGTAAGCCTATCGAAGAATTTCTTAGTCGGCCCGAAAAGAAGCGCGCTGAAAAGTGCCAAAATCACATAAGAAGCTCTTTCTAAAGTGTCAATTTTGTTATCAGAGACAAAAACAGATGAGAGGACAAAAATGGCCGTACCATAAACAAGTCCGATAAACCCAAGCGACAACAGATACGCCACGCTCCTAGCTACCGCCCGTTTAATGTCAAACAGCTTTTGCGAAACAATCGCATATGCTATCAGGGAAGCAAAAACTAAGGTATATAGGGGCCCTAGCTTTATAAAGATCGTATTTTTTAAAAGCGGTGTTATAGCAAAATTAGTGATTGGTACGACAATCCAATTTAAAAAAGAGGCAATTAAAAGAATCTTGAACTGATTCCTCTGCAAGCCCGACGAGCTACGCATTTTTCTTATCAAAGACTTAAAGGCAAATCCTATGGAGAAAGCCGCATGCGCTATAAAAATTAATATAGCCGGGCCCGCATGCGTAACGGCCAGGCCGTCCTGAATATCTGCGGACGTAAAAACATATGGCGAGAGAGTAGCCGCTGCCGTTAAGGCGCTTAGACTGAGATAAAGTTTGAGACGTTTCGTCGAGTGTCTCCAACGTGAGGACGGGAAAGTACGGGCAAACATATAGAAAAATGTATTTTGTATAACTACAAAGAATAAAATCAGGCGTACGACATAAAGCACATTGGGTGAATCTAAAAGAGTAATAGTAAGATAATTAGACAGAGCCCAACCTAATGTAGCTATGCCGATGAAGAAAAATAAAATGTTAGATAAATTACGCCGGTTCCTAGAAAAAACAAAAAGTGATACAAGTACTTGGGCTATGCTGGCAATAGTAATTAAAACAGTAAACATAAGTGTCTTAACTAATGTTAATATAAAAAAGAAATAAAGTAACTTATATGATTAAAAAGAATTATGCCGCCTGGCAAATAGATCCTAATGAGTTTTCCCACGCATGGAATGAGATAGATAAGTTGAAATTCTTTGCCCGGTACGCCCTACTAGCGCCATCCGGGCACAATACCCAGCCCTGGCAACTCACGGTTAAAGACAAATCCATAGATGTGAGTATCAACAAATCACACTATCTGTCTATTGACGGATCAGGCTTGCTCAGCGTGGAACCCTACATAAGCATAGGTACATTTTTGGAAGTTTTTAGTTTAGCGGCTCATGGTTTTGGATATGAGTTAAATATTAAACTTCTTCCTAAAGAGAAAGTTGTTGCAGAAGTCAGTCTAAAAAGCAGGATTAAATCCAAACCTATTTTGCTGGCCGCCATTACGAATCGTGCTTCGAACAGGAATCCTTTTGAACAGGACCCCATAGATAATAAAACCTTGAAGGAAATAATGGATTGTAATTTCCCGGGAGTAAAAACTACAGTTTTGACTGATAGGCCCAGTATAGATTTTGTGGCGGAACAAACAGAAGCCGCCGTTAAAGCGATCATGGGCAATCAGGCTTACAGGGATGAGTTAAGCGCGTGGGTAAGAACAAACCAAACGCGCAAATACGAAGGTATGCCTGGGTTTACTCACGGTTTCGGCACCTTAAAATCCTTACTTTCTAAACCCGCGATCCGCCGGGGAGCAAAACTGGGCCCTCAAGCCAGAAAATCCGCTAAATTAATTAATGATTCCGGAGCGTTGATAATTGTGCGCTGCATTGATAACCGAAAAGAGTCTTTTATAAACGCCGGTCGTATCTATTCCCGCATATGTGTGTTAGCTAACTCTTATCAGCTAGATTCTAGCGCTCTAGGTGCTTCAGTTTTGGATCCGGACACCAGAAAAGAAATTAAAGGATATTTCAATATTAATGACAGGCCGGTATATATCCTGCGTCTGGGCAGGGCTAAAACAAAAGCAAAACATTCACCCCGTTGGCCGCTGGAACTGATAATTAGCCAGTCAACTTCCTAAGTATCACTTCTCTTTCGTTTGTGGGAGAAAGTTCAAGATCCTCTATCCTAAATAAATCCGAAAACTTCACAAAATAGCGCCCCGAGAGAGGCTTACTATTAAGTATGATCTGGCGGACTACATACGCGGCCAGTCCGCCGTCGACCGCTATGGTGCTATAGAGCTGCGGACGGCCAACGAGGGTCTTACCCATTTCGGCGACCGAAGCCAGAGCACGCGTGGGTATATATTGCTGGCCTACAAGCTGGACTGAATAACGCTGTATATCCTGAGGTGTTATGTCGGAATTTGCTAAAATTTCTTCGCTCACATCCTTTAAAATACCGTGGAAAATCGGCATAGTTTGATCAAGGTCAAACCGTTCGACGTCTATTAAGATATTATCGCCAAGACTCGTGAACATAACTAGAGGTACGGCATGCTTTTTCGCTTGAAGGCGAAGTTGGACCTTCATCTTAAAGTCATCTATTTCATCTATAGCAA
This sequence comes from uncultured Candidatus Saccharibacteria bacterium, assembly GCA_946478995.1. The sequence goes on from CAMLDK010000014.1 coordinate 2,902, forward strand.
AATCTAATTTCGGATGGCTAAAAAACCGCTCAATATTAGCTTCATTAACGCCTTCTTCGAATAGTTCCACATCGCTAAAAGGATCAAGCTCATAAATATGCTGTGCTGCTAGGTGGACTTTCGGCTTGCCGACATTGGCCAGTGATTCCCGCAAGCGGTTAAGGTTAGCTGTTTCCAGCAGATCATTATCTGCTATTTTAATCTTTTTAGATATGCCGCTATAAATAAGCGACAGGGCAATTCCGGAGCCAACCGACATGCCGGCTACCCCGACAGTGGCAGCAGCTAGCTTGGTTTGTTCTTCGGCGGTAATCAGATTCTTATTCCTGTTCGTCCTGAGTATAAACAACTCCTGTTCACCCACGCATCTCACAAGTTGATCGGTCCAGGGGTAATATACGAAAATCTCTTCCGGCTTATCTTCGAGGCCCTGATTGCTCGGATTATTGATCTTGGACAATTCCCGGGTTTGCAGATCATAAATGTCAATCAACTCTTTTATATTATTCTGCTCACGGAAATCCTGTGCTTTAGCCGCAGACAATATGACCGGTTTGTATTTTATTTCTTTACCCATTTTTGCTTGCTCCCTGGCTTAAAATGCAAAGGATGTTCATAATCCCATAGCTCTATGGCCGGTTTCACTACCTCACCTACCTGCTGAAATGTTTCCTTATATTCCGAACTTTCTTTAACCAGCTTGTCATGGATGATGGCCTGCAGTTTGCTTGCAAGATCGCTGCTTCGTTCCACACCATGCTTCACTTCAACATTTGTTGTCAAAACCTGCCGACCGGATTGATCATATTCGGTATGCATATGGAACTTACCCGTAACCTTATCGGTGATTTCCTCCTGATGCAAAGCCCGGCGGATCGTGTCCGGATATATCAGAAATGAGTAGTAACTGACACTAAAATCATTTCTCTCATAGATATAAACAAAGGGAAGGTTCCATTGGCTATCTATTCCGGCGAATTCAAGTTCATAGGCAATATCGATACCGTTTGCCGAAAGTGTGGAATGTGCTGTTTTTCTCGAAATTATCCCTCCATAATCTTTCAAGTCATAGCGCACCAAAGGGATTCCGCTGTATGAGCTGCATAACAGATTGCCGTCTTGCTGCTCAAAATAAAATAACTCCGGATTGTATTGGGCGAAGGTGGGCTGTCTGTGTTTTTCAGGAAACAGAAGGTCAAGCTGGGCGCTTGCTACAAGCTTCCGCCTGATCAAAATGGATTCCGGCGTTTCATGAGCCAGGGTTCCTTGGTCTACGGTGCCATAATGATTCAAGGAAAACCTATTAATATCATCAGGTCGGGTCTTGCTTATGACGTAATCGCGGAAATTTTCGCTAAAAGCTTCGGCCGAGAATACAAATCCCAGATTATAGCGCTGCCAATCCAACCCCTCCCGTTCACCATCGTCAAGAATATCTTTTAAAAAAGGGGCGTACGCGCCGATAATTATCTGATCATAGGAATCTCCCAGATCTTTTACGGCGTTTATTACTTCCTGTTTATTTATACCCGGAGTGATGACACTCAGGTCATAGCCGCCATGGTCGGCGATAATTCTCAGCGCCTCATAAGTGAACAGGCCGCCTATCCAAGCCCCCATAGGGAAAGCCACTATGTATAAAGTTGTTCTCTCTTGGATCGAAAAGTTGTTCCGTAGGTAAAGTTCGGCCATCGTAGCATATTGCCAGTCCTGAGACGCTTCCCTGGGGAAATAGTAGGGTTTGCCTGTTGACCCAGAGGTAGTAGAGACAGTCCATCTCCCGTGGCCGAAGTCACCATCCCAGCAGAGCCGCTCCTTTGGATATTTTCGGAGATAATTATCCTTGTCTACGGGCGGCACTTTTTTCAGGTCGGCAATAGTTCTGATTTTGCGGCTATCAACACCATGTTTAGCTAGGAAATCCTTATAAGCCGGTACGCGGACAGACATTTCCTGGAACAGTCTTAGAACTCTTTTTTCTCCTCTTCTTACAAAGTAATCTTCAGGATGGCTGCTAAGTTTCTTCTGCAGAAGTTCGATATTTCTATAACCTCTGGGAAGTAAAAGTTTTGACATATTTTTGGCTAATCTTTTATTTTTACTTTATTTATTGTAGGGTATGAAGTGTGAGCTATTTATAGAATAGCTAGAAAAAACAAAAATGTCATTTATAGCGCAAAGATTAGAATATTTCGACAGCAGCGATTTCCGAAAAGCAGTTGAGAAGCAGTCCCTGCTTTATAACCCTATTGATCTGAGTATTGGAATACCGGAGGAATTGACGCCGGAACACATCAAGGCGGCGGCCATAAGAGCTATACAAGAGGATAAGACCACCTATACTCCTTCTAACGGCCTGCTTGAGCTCCGGCAAATACTGGCCAAGAAATTAAGGGAAGAAAATTATATACCCTGCGATGAAAACACCGTCACGGTCGTGCCGGGCCTTACCACGGGCCAGCTGCTGGTTTATCTGGCCATTATCGACCCGGGCGACGAAATTATCGTCTTTGACCCCTATTACCCGCCGTACCCCCACCTGGCCACTACAGCCGGGGCAAGAGTGGTTTACGCTTCGACTCTGCCGACTTTCCAGCCGGATTTGGAGGCTTTGGAAGCCAGCATCACCCATAAGACCAAGGCTATCGTAGTGAATTCCCCTAATAACCCGACCGGCGCTGTCTACCCGGAAGAGACGCTCCGGAAAATCGCCGGCCTGGCAGAGAAATACAATACGCTGGTAATTTCCGACGAGATTTATGAACATTTTATTTATGATGGCAAACCCTTCAGCATAGGCAGCATTTACCCCAACACCATGACTTTGAATGGTTTTTCCAAAGAATACGCCATGACCGGCTGGCGGGTAGGCTACATAACCGGCCCGGCGGAAATCATCAGTGCCATAAACGAGCTTCAACAATATGTGGTAATGTCTTCCTCCTCCATAGGCCAGCACGCTGCCGTAGAGGCGCTGAAACATCCTCCGACGGAGATTACCAAGAAATACCGCCAAAAAAGAGATCTCCTTGCAAGCGGCCTAACAAGAATGGGGTTCACTGTCAGGGGCGCGCAAGGGGCGTTTTATATATTCGTAAAAGCCCCGAACGGACTGACCGATATAGAGTTCGTGGAAAAAGCTACGGAAAATAACCTTATACTCGTACCCGGCCGGGCTTTTTCCCAGCTCCACGGCTTTGTCAGGATATCTTACGGAGCAAGTGAAACCGATCTGCTAAGAGGGCTTAAAGCCTTGGAAAAAACTGTTTCGAGCTTGCAATCGATCTCGATCTAGCATTTAATTTTATTAATGATAAAAATTGCCATAGTCGAAGATGACCAAGTCATCTCGCAGATGTATAGGATCAAGTTTGAGGCCGACGGCTTCAACGTGGAAACGGCCGAGAACGGCAAGCTGGGCCTTGAACTCATCGAGACCATGAAGCCCGACATAGTTCTGCTCGACCTTATGATGCCGGAGATGAATGGCGACGAGATGCTGGCTTTGATGCGCAAGACGGATTGGGGCAAAGACATCCCGGTAATAATCCTTACCAACATGGGAGAGGCTGAAGTGCCCAAGGAAGTACTGGGGATGGGGGTTAGAAAGGTCATATTGAAGGCTGACATGACACCCAAACAAGTTGTTGACCTGGTAAAAAATCAGCTCGCTTAATTTATGAAAATAGCTATTTTAGGATTCGGCGCGCAGGGCCGCTCAGCTTATGAGTACTGGGGAAAGCCCGAAAATGAAATCACCGTCTGCGATATAAATTCCGCTGCCGAGATTCCCGTCCAGGCAAAATCCAAATTGGGCGCGGATTATTTAAAAGACCTGGAGAAATTCGACCTGATAGTCCGCTCGCCAAGCGTAGCTCCTGAAGAGATAGCTGAGAACAATTCCCCTGCCATCCTAGAGAAGGTCACATCTGTTACAAATGAATTTTTTAAAGTCTGTCTGACAAAAAATATCATCGGTGTGACCGGCACCAAAGGCAAAGGTACCACCAGCAGTCTGATCGCTCAGATGTTGGAAGCTTCCGGCAAAAAAGTCCACCTCGGCGGCAACATCGGAGTCGCGCCGCTTGACCTATTGAAAAATAATATCAATCAGGATGATTGGGTCATCTTAGAGCTGGCAAATTTTCAAACAATCGATCTAAAATATTCGCCTCATATTGCGGTATGTCTTATGGTCGTGCCGGAGCATCTGGATTGGCATTCGAACGAAAAACATTATTACGACTCCAAAAAACCGCTTTTTGCGCATCAAGAAGAAGACGACATAACGGTTTATTTCGCTGAAAACAGCATTTCAAAGGAAATCGCAAGCCAAGGCCGTGGCAAAAAAATAACTTTCTATCAGCCCCCCGGAGCCTTTATAGAAAGAAATAATCTGGTCATAGATGAGAAAATCATTTGCGCTACAGACGAATTCAAGCTCCCCGGCCGGCATAATTGGCAGAACATCTGTGCTGCTACCACGGCGTTTTGGCAGGTGGAGAAAAACGTCGAAGCCGCCAGGAAAATCGCAACGACTTTCAGCGGTCTTCCTTACAGGCTGGAATTGGTCAGGGAGATTGACGGCGTAAAATACATCAACGACTCTTTTGGCACAAGTCCGGAAACGGCCCAAGTAGCTATAGAGGCTTTCTCTGAACCGAAGATTCTAATCCTTGGCGGGTCGGACAAAGGCTCAGATTACACGGAGCTTGGCAGAACAATAGCTGAAAATAATGTAAAAAAAGTGCTTTTGATCGGAAAGATGGCGAGAAAGATCAAACAGGCGCTTGATCAAGCCGGCTATGAAGATTATGCAGACGGCGGAAACGATATATACGAGATAGTAAGTAACGCCCGTAAAGCTTCATCTCCCGGCGACATAGTTTTATTTTCTACGGCTTGCGCCAGCTTTGATATGTTCGAAAACTATAAGGACCGCGGCGACAAGTTCACTAGAGCTGTGATAGAACTGTCTTAACCCGCTCTACTATGGCCTGTTCCGGTTGGATTACCTTAGCCCCGTATTTGTCAGCTATCTGTTCTATATCTTCTTGGATCCAGTGGTAGTGGGTGCAAGCTAAAACTACTACATCGGCGCCTTGCTGCAATGGCTTTTCCAGGTCCGTCTCGATATTCCTATGATTATGGGCGTTATTTTCTATAAGCAGTGCCCAGTCGCTACAATTCGGTTCAAAAACCTCAATACTCCCAGCATATTCACCTATCAGTTCTTTATATCTTTGACTTGCCAGGGTGGCCGGAGTAGCGCAAACGATAATTTTCTTTGACCTGGTCATTTTCGCCGCCGGCTTGATCATGGGCTCAATCGCAACTATCGGAATTGCTATGGCTTCCCTGACCTGTTTGATGATTGTTGTGGTAACAGTGTTGCAGGCTACCACGATCACCTCACAACCTGCTTTTTCTAGGTTCCGGATTTTTGGGACCGCTAATTCCAGCAGACGTTCGGGGGATTTGCCGCCATAAGGCACATTCTCTTTATCGGACTCGTATATTACTTCGAGTTCCGGGAAGGCTTTTTTTATCGCGGCCTCGACGGATTTACCGCCCATACCCGAATCAAACACACCAATTTTTTTCATGCTTCATCTATAATATCAGTTATGGGAGTTGATTCGATTTTAGAGTCGCTAGGATATTTCGGGATATTCCTGAGCGTGTTCATAGAATGCGGAGTCCCGTTGGGCCTGATCCTCCCCCTGCCCGGCTGGACACTTCTATTTTCTGCCGGGGTTTTAGCCGCTAGCGACCTTCTAGATATACCTGTCATCTTGGCCGTAGGAATCCTGGCTGCGGTACTTGGCTATATCGTAGGGTACTACACGGGCTATAAGTACGGACGCAAGCTGTTCTTTGAGAAGAATAATAAAAAATATTTTACCGCCGAACAGGGCCGCAAAACCGAGAACTTCATGAAAAAGTACGGTATGGTCACATTAGTAGCCGGCAGGTTCTTAGCCATAGTCCACAACCTAGCGCCGATACTCAGCGGCGTGGCCAGGACCCCTTTCCTCTCTTTTATGATATTGAATATCCTAGGGGCGGTTATCTGGGTATTCAGCGGTGTTTTCCTTGGATATTTTATCGGCCAGCAAGTACCCAATGCCCATTATTACGTAATCCCGCTAGTAATAATTTTTATGATAGCTATCAACACCCGGCCGGGGCATAAGTTCATAAGCAGAGTGTCCAAAAAACTGGATATAGTCTGATAATTTGACCCGTGTTGTATAATATCTCTGGTGAATCTATGAAAACAAAAAAACAAAAATCCTTGAATATTATTAGTTATAACCTTAAATACCATCGGGCTTTTAAAGAGTTAGCTCAGCTGGCAAAAAAATATAAAACTGATTTTATCTGTGCCCAAGAATGCTACAGCAGCTTGCTTCCGCGCAAGATACATAATCTTCACCTGGCGGACTCCACCAAGGAAAACCGTCTGGGGCTGGCTATTTATTTCAATCCTGAAAGGTTCGATGTAATCACGTCCCAAAGTTTTCCCTTGAAAAAATCCTTTCATGACCGCGTTCTGGCTCCGGCGCACGAAAGGTTGCTGGTTACCAAGCTTGTTGATAAGAATACGCTCAGGGAAATCGTGGTCGGCTCCTTTCACGCCGCTTGCCTGACAGCATCAAATGCCACCCGTCGTAAACAGATAACCGAAGCCCATGAAATCTTGAAACACATAGGCCAAGACAACCCCACGATCATGGTCGGCGACTATAACTACCCTGTCTTTAAGCGAGGGCTGAGAGTGTGTATAGAAAAATCAGGTTATAAACTCAATTTTAGCGACACACCGACCTATGCTATAGCAAAACTCCTCAGAGCACACCTGGATCTGACGACATCTTTTAACGCTACGATTGGTCAGGTCAAGACATTGCCGAAAGGTTTAAGCGATCACAAGCCGATCTTAGTCCAAGCTATTTTTTAGATGATTTTATGCACCAGTTTTCGGGCTTCCGGCACGACCTCGGCTTCAAACCATGGGTTGATCGCCCGCCAGCGGAAATTCAGCGGCGAAGGATGGACCATCGGTATGAATTCCGGTAAATATTCCTTATAATTTTTTACTGTTTCGGTAAGGTTTCTTTTAGCCCGGCCGGCCAGATAATATTTTTGTCCGTAGCTGCCGACCAGCAGGGTCAACTTTACCTCCGGCATATGTGCTAAAAGTTTAGGGTGCCAGTGCGCGGCAAAACCGCGGCGCGGCGGCAGGTCGCCATGCGCACCTTTGCCAGGATAGAAAAAATCCATCGGAATCAAAGCGATTTTCGTGTCATCATAAAAAACCTCTTTAGATAAATCCAGCCACAGTCTTAAATTGTCGCCGCGTATGTCATTCCAAGGTTTACGGCTTTCCTGGGCTTTGCGGCCTGGCGCCTGGCCGACTATCACGATCTTTGATTCTTCCGACGCGGTATAGACCGGAGGATAGCCCAGCTTCCTGGCCCAAGCATTGTCAGGATGATTTATAATTTCACGCCTTATTTTCTCCAGCATTTTTACCTATACCTACTTGCTTCTAAGTGACACTACGCCTAAGATCAGCGCAACGATTATGAACCCGGCCATTACACAGATATCGAGCGTCAGGTCCCTGGTCCAATCGGCATGGAAACTAACTTGCTTGAAAGCATCTATGATGTAAGTCAGCGGTAAAATATCCGAGATAAGCTCTAAGATACGGGCCATACTTTCCCTGGGCACAAGCAGGCCGGCTATTAAAACCTGGGGCAGTACAAAAGCCGGCATGAACTGTACGGCCTGGAACTCATTCTTAGCGAACGAGCTGAAGAAAAGCCCGAAAGACATACCGAGCAAACCTGATAAAACAGCGACTAGAAGCAATGCCGCTGCCGACGAACGGATTGCCACATCCAGCAAGCCTACCGTCACAAAGCTGGCGATCGCCGCCTGGATGAGCGCCAGAAAAGCAAAGCTAAACGCGTAGCCGAAGATGATATCCAACCGGGAAGCCGGAGAAGTCAGCAGCCTTTCCAGTGTCCCGGAAGTCCGCTCGCGGAGCACTGCTACGGAGGTGACGATAAACATCAAAGTGAATGGGATAATCCCAAGTAACATAGGCGCTATGGCCGAGAACAAAAGAAATTGCCCGTCATAGACATAGCGCAGAATCGTCATCAATATGGCCGGCATGAACAGGATTAACCCCATTGTCCTATGATCATGCCCCAGCTGCTTCAGTACTCTTCGGCTGGTAGCAAAAATACGTTTGGGGCTCATATGCCGTCCCCTTTCGATAATTTCAAAAAGGCTTCTTCCATCCCGCTAGCTCTAGTTGACTTTAAAATGTGTTCTTTCGAGCCTGATATCAATAGTTTGCCGTCCCGTATGAAAAGTATCTCGTCGCATTTGTCCGCCTCGTCCATAACATGGCTGGTAATTATAATACTCACTCCCTTACCGGAAAGCTCCCGGAACTCCCTCCAAAGCTTTTGCCTTAAGACGGGGTCAAGTCCGACCGTCGGCTCGTCCAAAAGCAAGAGCTCGGGCTGGCCCAGCAAAGCAACGGCCAAAGAAGCCCTAGTCTTCTGCCCGCCGGAAAGGCTGCCCACCAGCTGGTGTTTATTAGCTGTCAGGTCGACTTCTTTAAGCGTACGATCAATATCCTCTTTGCTCGCTCCTAACAGCTTTGCAAAATATTCCAGGTTATCTAAAGCCGACAAGTCAGAATAAACCGACGGCGACTGGGTGACGTAACCGGTTTTCAGGCGCAAGGCTTTGACGCCCGGATTCTGCCCTAGCACTTTTATGTGTCCGCTTGAGGGCTTTTGCAGGCCTAAAATAGACCTTATTAAAGTAGTTTTGCCTGCTCCGGACGGGCCGAGAAGACCGATAATTTTGCCTTTGGGTATTTCCGTCGAAATGCCGGAAAGTATTGGTTTTTTATCAATACTTACTGATAAGTTCTTTATTTCTACCGCATTTTGCATACAGTCTAACTATAACAAACAGGCACTACTTCCTTACAAAATCCATTTCTAAATCTTTTCTCCAGGTCTTACCTTTATCCTCGGATGCTTCGGCGATAGAGTGCAGCCCATCGGCTTTGATAGTGACAGTCATACGTTGGTAGAAATCCTTGTCTTCCCTTGAAAAAACCAGTTTTTTACCATCAAAGGTCGCTTCGAAAATACGGGACACGCCTCGTTGGTCGTAATAAAACATCTCATACTTTTCCCGCGGGTCACTGTAGCCTATAACCCAGATGTCATCCGGTTTTTGGTCGGCATCGCTATTGCGAAGAATCAAGAATGCGTCATGCAGCCATTCAATAGTTGTAAAGCCCTTAACCTGGGTGTCCATGCTCTCTAGAAACCAAGCGTTGTACATAGTGAATTCCCATTCGCCTATCAGAGGTGCAAGTGCTTTGAGGCCTTTGTTCTTCATATTACTAGGATAACAAGCCTAAGCTCCTCCGCAACCACAATTATTTATAGGGTCTAGGGTATATAGAACCGTCCAGACCAGCAGCGCAACGATTATATGCGTGATAAATATCCGCTCCCATGAGAATTCCCGGCCAAGCTTTGCAAGAATAAATTTAGCTAGAAATGGTGGTAACACTATGAAAGCTGCAAGAGGAAATACAATAGGATCAAAACCGGCATTTGAGCTGCATTGCCACATACCGACTTCATCCGCTATAAATGAACAGCTACTGCTCAAAAATACTGAAATCCAAATCCCAACGAACAGGACCATTATTTGCAAGGCAATAAGCGCAACTATGAGGATAATATTTTTCTTCATCTGAGCAAGTATAGCAAAAGGTTTCCGAAGAAGTCTTAAAGGTGCAAATAATTTTGGAGGGCCAGGAGGGACTCGCCTCTCGCTTCGCTCGCCCGAATATGCACTTTTGGCATATTCGGCTACGGGTGCCGGGAAGTGCGCGTTTGGCACTCCCGTTCGAGTCCGATAAACCATTTCATTGAAAAAGCCCAGTCTATAAAGACTGGACTGTTTCAATGGAGGGCCAGGAGGGACTCGAACCCTCGACACCCTGCTTAAGAGGCAGGTGCTCTAACCGGCTGAGCTACTGGCCCATAAATATTTGAACTTGAACAGCATACCAAATCACCTCTGTTATTGCAACCAGCTAGCTTATGCTTGCAATAAAATTGATAAAACGGCAAAATAAAAATAGTTTAAAGCTGAGAGGAATATTATGAGTAGTGGACCCGAAGGATCAGGAGAAAGAGCTCCAGACAAGAAACCCTTAAGTAGAGGGTTCCGTATAAGAAGAGCTTTGATACTTGCATCGCTACCTATCATTGCAGCAGTTGGGGGTAAGGTTGGTTATGAGCTTAACCAAAGCAGCCAAAAATCAAAAGATCAAGACAGGAGAGAAACAGCAGCCAGAAAAAAAGAATGTATAGAGGTGGCACACAGCCCATCGGTAATAAGATATGAAGGCGGGCGGGCAATTGTACGTCTAGCGGGCTTGTCGGAACAACAAAAAGCCGCCTGCGACTTAGAAGGAGCTGAGAACCAGCTTGAACCATATGACAGCGGTAATGGAAGAGGGGTATATCTACCAGATGGTTCTGAAGTAGAGCAATCTAGTGTAGAGATTAAATTGCCAGATACTGACGAATTACAGGCTTCAGCAGAAGAAAACCTGCGAACAGCAGCAAATGGGACTACAACTTTTGACAGTGTTGAAAGAGCCGGTGCAACAGCTGCAGGAGTCTTCTTTGGAGGAGTAGCATGGGTATTGGGCGCCGCAGGCATTGGATATGTAGCAGGTAGACGCCAAGGATAGTCGCCTTTTTAGTTTCATCGAGCTAAAATATTTTTGTGCCACAAAAACAAGAGCTCAGGAAAAAACTTCTAGAAAAAAGAAGTATTTTGTCCGATGAGCAAATCCAGGATTACAGCGATGAGATTATCAAAAAACTCATTGATTGTATTAGCTGGGATGAGATTAAGAATATAAATTCCTACCAAACGATTAAATCTAAGAACGAAGTCGATGTCAGACGCCTGCTGAATTTTCTGAATAGTAAACATCCGGATCTTCAGATTGATATAAACGAGAGCAAAATATCAGAACCGCAAAACATTCCTGAAGGTAAAACTTACGACTTAGTCATAGTTCCATTGGTAGCATTCGACAGACAGGGCAATCGGCTGGGCTACGGCGGCGGATATTATGATAGATTCTTAGCCGGCAATAGTTATGGCCAGGCTATTGGTCTGGCTTACAGCTTCCAAGAGGTTGAAAGCCTGCCGGTTGAAGAGCATGACCAAAAATTGGATTTGATCATAACCGAAAAAGAAATCATCAAGCCATGATCTTCTTTATCTTTGATCGCACTGGGCCGACCATATAGAGCGAGCCTGTGAAGATTATAGTTTTTTCCGGTCGGGCAAGCGCTTTTTCTACGGCTTTGTCCAGATCAAAAACCTTTTCAGAAGAAACATCTTCAAAATATGACTTCAGATATCCGGGCGAGAGAGATTCGCGCCTGAAATCCTGCTGAGCGCTGAACTCAGTTAGTATTACGTGGTTTGCGTATTTAGATATAGCCTGGGATATCTTAAGCAAATGGTTCTTTTTATTTTCGCCCAGCGACACTACAAAACAAGTCTCTCCCCCAT